>DASYSW010000529.1:0-5873 GCA_036002905.1 Chitinophagaceae bacterium | reverse complement strand
TAATGCCTCAAAAATTTTATCGTCCGTTTCATAAACGGTAAACATGATGAACTGGATGGTTTTGCACTTTCTTTTTACCTCGCGTATGCATTCAATACCATTCATGCCCGGGAGGTTAATGTCCATAATGACGATGTCGGGTTCAATTTCCGGTAACCTGGCTGCAGCATCCTCGGCGCTTCGAAATGTTTCCAGTATAAGGAAATCATCACTTGAGCCCAGGTAGCAGCTAAGGCCTTCCCGAACCTCATCAAGATCTTCGACTATCGATAGAGTAATTGGCCGCATAACATAAAGATATGTCCTGGTATATCATTGACGCTATAACAAAACTTATAGATAACCTTCTTCAGTCGGCATTTCTCAATTCTTCCAATGATACCTGCAACACTACTGAAGTCCCGTTCTCATTTCTAAATTTAGCAGAACCGCCGATTTCAACCATCCTTTTCTTAATATTGTTAAGCCCATTTCCAAATTTTCTCACGGTCTCCAGGTTAATGCCCTTTCCGTTATCATGAATAAGAATGCATAGATCCTTGCCTATAATAACGGTAATATCGACGCTCGTCGCCTGGGCATGCTTCACTACATTGTGCAGGACTTCTTTTACCGAAAGAAAAATATTTCGACGCATCTCCCCGCTTGCAAAAATTTCCGGATGTTCGAGCGGTGCGTGGAAATCACAATGAATATCATGAGTGGTCAGGTAATCCATCGCATACGCTCTTGTGTAGCCGAGAAGATCATTCATACTGTCATTCTGCTGGTTCAATGCCCAAACGATCTCTCCCATTTTATCCATCATTTCTTCAGAATAAGAGGAAATTTTTTGCAGGTGTGCCGGATCCAAAATGCCTTTTTGATTTTCGAATTTGATCGTTTCGCTCAATACTTTAATGCGTGAGAGTCCGGCACCCATATCGTCATGCATGTCTGTAGCTATACGTGTTCGTTCTTTTTCAATGGCCCGCTTCTTTTCAAGACCGATCAACTGTTTGTGCAATTTATTACGGTAGTATAACCGAAAGAAAATAGTTATCACTGCCAGGAACGAAAGAAATTCAATGCCAACAAACCACCATGTCTGCCACCAGGGAAACATTATTGTAAAGTAATAACCTGCTTCAAGCGGAGCATATTTTCCATTCAGGAAAACGGCTTTTACTTTCAGATCGTAGTGCCCCGGGGAGAGATTCAAAAAACTAAACTCCGGGCTTGAAGAAAGTTCTGTCCATACTCCTGCTTTCCCTTCCAGGTCCAGCCGGTAACTAAATAAAGTTTTCTTCTCATCAAAGAAACTTGGTGCAGCTACACGGAAAGAAAGATTGTTTTCAAAATATTTCAGATTTAGTTTTTGTTGCGGAAATGCCTGCTCGTGGTTATTGATCGCAAATTTTGAAAGAATGATTCCAGGGGCGGCTGGAGTGGAAGATTTCTCGGCGGGATAGACTTTCACGAGCCCTGAGGAGGCAACAGCCCAGATAATTCCGTTTCGGTCATCTTCCGTCTTCCACACATCAAGATACATATTGGAAGCCTTCGTCACGTTCTCTATTTGAACCCCCTTGTCTTCAAAACTAATCTTATCCAGGCCCGTGGGAGTGCTTGCCCATACGTTGCCTTTCCTATCGCAGTGAACGTATTTGACAAAATTTTCCGTAAGCCCGTCCTTGACCGTTAATTGCTGCAGGAATTTCAGCTCGCCATTGTGGATCTTATAACAAAACACTCCACGTTGCCTTGTTCCCATCCATAGCCGGCCTGAACCATCAATATCGAAGGATCGTGGTTCGATGTTACGATCCTGCCAGTCATATTTATTTACGAGCCGCAAGTAGTTATCAGGATCACCGGGATTGATCTTATAAATATATATGTTCATGGACCTCGTAATAACGAAAAGAAAATCATCGTTGGTCAGCACCGCTTTGTCTACAAAATAGTTCAAGGGCTCGCTGATGACTTTATGCCCCGGCAGAACAACAGTTACCGAACTACCTATCGCAATAGGATTTTCATTTTTATCTATCAGTAAAACACTGAACGATTGGCTAGTTAGTGGATTGGTATAAAAGGGCGAGGCGATAAAGCTATTGTCTGATGACGGGTGCAGTTGATAAACGGTAAATGGGCCCAGGCCGTAAGATCTCTTTTTACCCATGACGATCCTATAGAGAATATTTTTACCACGGACCGGAAATTGCTCGACAATTTGATGATGCTCCAGTAAGATCCGATTATGTGCCTGGTCGTACATCCAAACTGAATCACTGCCTTTTGGCACGTAAACATCATAAGCAAAAAAACCAGGTCTATATTCTTTATAAAACTCGAGATTTTGATCTACCAGCTTTATTACACCAGCCATGTTACTTCCAAACCACATAGTCCCTTCCCTGTCCTGGAAAATGCTGGATGCGACCCCGTCAACGACTCCGTTTTCTTTGGAGAACAATTTGTTTGATCCATTGGGAGAAATCTTTAAAATCGCCTCTGCCCTATTGATCCAAAGATTTTGCTGCCTGTCGACATACATGCGATCAGTCGTCAAATTTGAAGGAACGCTGTAAGACGGCGGAATTAATTTGAGCGTTCCGGATCGTAACGCGTTACGATCAAGAGTGAAAATACCTTTGGAGGTGGCCAGCAACAATTCGTTTTGCGCGGTTACAACCGAATAATATACGTCAGGAAAAAGAGTGTCAGTAAATACATTCCCGGTATGATAATTATAAACAATGAATCGGTCTGGCGCCTTGTATGCCGGGTTAAAAAGTTCCATGTTTATCACGAGAAAAGAATCCAACTCAGTGACGTGAGCCAAATTTTTGTCAGCATTAATATTTGTTAGCCCCTTCAACACAACTTTGGAGAAATGATCCTTTTCAAAGCGAAATAAACCTTCATCGGCAACGGCATAGTACTCGCCATCACTACACCTTATGAACTGGTTGATGACCGGGCAAAAAGAATCTTTTAAAAAAATATTCCTGACCCTTCCATTGTAGATATATTGAATGCTATGAGTATTCTCGATGATAAATATCGAATCAGGACCCACCTGCATTATGCCGTTAACGAGGTTAGTGGTAAGGCCGTTCTCGGTAGTGTAATTACTAAACCTCCAGCCGTCGTAGATACTTAAGCCATTTGTTGTGCCAAAGTAAAGCTTGCCCCTGCTGTCCTGGCTAATAAACCGAACCTGGTTCCCCACGAGACCATCCCGGGGTGTATAGTTGACAAAAGGATATACTTGTGCCTTTGCCTGGACACTGAAAGAGAAAAATATAAGCAGTATAGCCGGTGGCCGCAACATGACTAAATTTAGCTAAAAAGCTAAAAATTCGGTTAGCGATTAATGGAAAAATAACCGGCCAGGCGGATAACTCTGAACTGGCTGGACCAGCAAACAATTTTGCTATTGCCATTGTCAGGCAAACAACAAGATGATAGTAATGAGAATACCTGCGATCGTAAAGTAGAGACCTTTTTTGAAAATTGTTGTCTTCGGCATAAACATCCAGAAAGAAGAGATCACAAAGAACAGTAGGCCAATCCCAAAGAAAACATTAAGGTAGAACAAGGGTTGTTTTGTGGAGGCTTTGTGCAATTGAGTAAGCTTTTCAATCGCTTTTGGAAGAGACTTCGTAACATACATCGTCATTCCCGTTAGTTTGTTGTAATAGCCCTGCTGAAAACGGATCAGGTCATTGGTTTCTGCGTCTGCTTTTAAATTGCGGATTCGAATTGCCTGGCCCAACTCCTCAACTTTCAGTCCCGGAGCCAATTTCTTTTCTACTTGTTTTTCACGCTTCAAAAAATCAGTATCGCGAAAGATCATGACCACTCCACTGATGGCATAAACGGCCATAATTCCAGCAAGAAAAAAACCCAGGTAGCGGTGATATATCCTCATGCTGTTGTGTATCGTTCCTTTGGCCATAATTTTTTTGCGCAAATAGAACAAGAGAAAGGTAAAAGCAGTAACGAAACCCGAAATTTCTTTTTACGATTTTGGATGTATGTCCACCCAACCAAGGTTTGCCCAGGGTATATCTTTGTATTAAATACCGTGGATCTTGGTAAGCCAGCAGCGTATAATAAAAGGATGCATTGCAGGCGATAGAAGTGCACAGGCCCAGCTTTATAATTTATATGCCCGCAAAATGTTGGGCGTGTGCTCCTGGTACGCTCATAACAAAGAAGAAGCAGAAGAGATCCTGCAGGACGGTTTCATCCGGGTTTTTAATTATATCCATGGGTTTCGCGGCACCGGCTCCTTTGAAGGATGGATGCGAAGGATCATGGTCAACGCAGCTTTGCTTAAATACAGAGCCAGATCATCCCATCTTAAGCCGGTGATTGAATTCAATCCTGATCTGCATGACGCGGCGGAAAATATTTCTGTGATCGAACAACTGGAAGCAAAAGAATTGGTAAGGCTGGTACAATGCCTGACGCCTGGTTACCGGATGGTATTTAATCTCTTTGTGCTTGAAGGAATGAAGCACCGCGAAATTGCAGAACTGCTGGGTATTTCCGAAGGTACTTCAAAATCGAACCTGGCAGCAGCAAGGGTGATACTGCAAAAAGCATTAGCTGCGAAAGATGCCGGCACCTATAAAACAATTTGTCTGTGAGCAAACATCTGCACGATATAGATGAGATTTTTAGATCTGCTTATCATCACTTCGACGAAGAGCCAGCTGCCACGGCGTGGAATAAAATTAATGCTGCCCTTGATCAAAAAGACGCTAAAAAAGCATTTATCAAATGGAAAAGGGTCTCAGTTCTTCTTTTGCTACTCACAGGATTGGTTCTTTATGAAACAAAGATTATCCGAACAGGCTCCGGCATTCTGAAAAGGAATCATAGTGGAATTACCGATGCCAGTTCGAATGACAGGAAGGAGTCAAGTTCAGAATTAAAAAACCCAACAGTAATTGATTCAAGGGGAACAAATCATGTCAGCTACTACAGGACAACAAATAAAAGAAGCGATGAATTAAAAAAAACTCCCGAAAACTATGCGACGGTCCTGGGTCAACAAACGACACCCGTTTCTATGGCAGATGGAGTAAAGACAGCTTATCCCTTTTTCGTCAGAGAGATAGTAACTCCTCCACTCTTTGTTGATAATTCAATTCAATCAAAGAATAATTCAATTGTTCAACCAGGACACAAAAACTCCATAACCTGGACCTATACTCCTTTTGTTTCTTACGAGTGGGCGCAATACCGGATCGATAGTGACCTGCCGGCAGTGAATTCCATTAAACAGGGCAATGAGCATGAACCATCTTTTTCAGCAGGAGTTTTGTTTAGCGGGCAATTGACTGAGAAATGGATGCTCCAGTCCGGGATCGTTTATTCCAATACGACCATTGATATTGCACCTCAAAAAATTTATGCAGTGCAAAGCCCGGGGGGCGACTACGCCTATAAGTACATTACATCCGCAGGGTATGGATACATCAGGCCTGGGTTCGGAACATCACCTGCGCTTGGTGACAGCCTTTCTACTGCCGAAGCAGAGCACACACTTCGTCACATAACAGTGCCACTCGTACTTAAATACAAGATCAAGGAAGGCAAGTTCTCCATTATACCGGGAGCCGGAATCGGAGCGAATTTTCTAACAGGCACGAGAGTTGAAACAGAAATTAAAAATGCGACGAATAAAGAAACCATCATTATTACTAAACTTACCGGGACAAGGAATTTCAATTGGTCATTAGTGGCCGACGCTGAGATGCAATACAGGTTGAACAACAAAATGTCGCTCAATGTTCGTCCCGCCTTTCGTTATGCTATTTCCTCTATTACCCGCAATGATGATTTTCAAACCTTTCCTTATGCATTTGGAGTGA
>DASYSW010000528.1:0-6443 GCA_036002905.1 Chitinophagaceae bacterium | reverse complement strand
CGCCTAAGGATGTGCTCGTACCGTATTTATAACTGTTCAAAATTCTGTCTGTGGACGGGTCATAAGCGGTCTTCGAGGGATCAGCATCATATTTATAATACCATGTATATGCCTGTGCAAAAATGTCACTAATGGTGAGCTTTACTTCAAGATGGTTGTGAATGAACTTTTTGCTGACCTGCACATCCAAAACGTCTCTTGGTTTTTCAAAAATATTTCTTCCCGCACCTGCTGTTAAAAATGCTCTGAACTTTAAACGTTGTCCGATCCTGTTGTAAAGAATATTGAAAGAGAAATTGTCGTTGTCACTACTGTAACTGAGGCCGGCATTTACAAGATATGGAGATTGACCCTGCATAAGGCTGTTTATTGTTAGCTGCGAATATTTTACTGAGCCGTTGACATAAGCTGCATTTGCATAAAAAATGAGTCTTTCAAAAAAACCACTGTTAATAAAATTTAGCTTCTTTCTGAATTCAACCTCAGCTCCATACACATCAGCACTCTCAGCATTTGTCCAGCTTAAGACATCATTACCTAAGTTGGTCTGCTCGATTGGATCTTTAAAATATTTATAAAACACACTTGCGGAAATAATTTCTCCGGGGCTGGGAAACATTTCAAATCTCAGGTCTCCGTTTGTGTTTTTACTTCTGACCAGCTTGTTATTTCCCTGGATGATAAATGCGTTCTCATAATCGTAAAACCGGTAGGTAGCCAATTCTCTGAATTCAGGCCTGTTTACACTTTGAGAGCCGGCAAGCCTGATGTTGGTTTTGTTATTCAATGAATAAGTAAACAGGAAGGATGGCAATACATCAGTATTATCAAGTGTTACCTTACCTTTTCCCGCTGCTGTTAATTCCTGTTTGTATTTTTCAACTCTTGCGCCCCAAGTCAATTTCACTTTATCTGAAAATTTATTATCGAGCATTGCATAACCTGCCTTCAGCATTCCGTTTCCGTCATAGTCAGTTGAACTGGCCGGAATGTTTCCGTACACAAGTCCATATTGATCAATATTAGCCGGGTCCAGTAGCGTATTAAAAGTTGTACTCTTTGTTTCATATATTTTGTCGCCGGTTGGTTTCAACGAGGCTAAACCAAGAGCATCTACTTCTACATTACGGGTGCGATAATAATTAGCGGTCCCAAATTTTAATTTTTGTTGTTGCCCTTTCCACTCAAATTGCTTAGTGACATTAAGATTGGCACCGTAGATGTATTCTGTTAAGTAAGAGTAAATACGTCCGACATCTTCAATCACGGGGGAATTTATATTATTCAATTTTATTGCATAGTCAGTGGTGTTCGGGTCCGTGACAAATGTCATAATGCGCTGATCTGGTTGCCAGCGATAGGTGATACCGAAAGACGTGTTCCAATCGATGGTCCAGTTCTTTTTCAGGCTATGGAGCCCCTCCAGCACCGAGCTTCCTATGCCATTCGACGCTGCCTCTGTATTCTGGTTTTTATAATCAAAAAAGTAACCCTGGTTGACGGTATTGGTACCATTTCGCAGAGAAAACCCATTGACAAAATCATTATTATACAAATTCTTCAGTGATATTTTGCTTTTACCGAAAGAATAGGTAAGATTTAAAAGAGCAGAAAGTACACTCCGGGTATCGTAGCCCGTAGTATTGTAAGTGTAGTTATGAAAATCATAAGTTTCATACTCATCTCTCAACCTGTCTACCACTCTTCTTCCATAGCTGTAGTCGATCGCGTAAATAAATCCCAATTTATTATCCTTGATCAGTTTTGTATTGCCTCCTGTGTATGAAATACTGAAATTGGGTTGGCTTATGTTAGCTATCTGCTGACCATAAGTATTGGGGAACTGTTTTGTAATTTCCTTTTTTTGACCATCTTCCAAATTAAGATATGCCGATCCCCGGTTTTCATAATAACCACCAGGTATCAGCCTTTGATCATCGAAGTAGCCTAACCAGTCGAGCTTGCCAGTAGGATATCCTTTATAGAAATTTTTAAAAGTCGTCTGTGAATTGTAAGTGAGTTTCACTGAAAGCTCACTCAGACTTTTTACTGGATAATCCCGCGTTGTTATTTTAACCGCACCGCCAGCAAAATCCCCGGGGAGGTCAGGCGTAGGCGATTTGTAAATAGTAATATTATCAATTAAGGAAGAAGGAATAATATCGAATGAAAAAGCTTTCTTATCGGGCTCTGTGCTTGGTAAAACCGAATTATTCAGAAGAGAAGAATTGTATCGTTCACTAAGGCCACGAATGATGACGAATTTGTTATCCTGGATCGAGGTGCCGCTCACGCGACGCAAAACTTCACTGGTTGTCCTGTCTGGCGATTTTTTTATGACCTCTGCAGAGATTGCATCCGAAATAGCAGAACTATTTTTTTGTATTGTATATAGTGATGCTGTTGACGCTGTCTTCGCGCTCGACCTAACGACAACATCTTTCAGTTGAACGCTTGCTTTTTGTAAAGAGACAGAAAAAAAATTGTCGTCAGCGCCCGCAACACCATCTAATACTTTAGTTTGATAACCTACACTTGTGAGATGAATCGCATAGTTTTTACCTGCTTCTACACTTAAAAAGAAATTTCCTTCGACATCTGTTTTCGTTCCCTTCCCCCCTTCTAAAGTCACAGAAGCTCCGACCACGGGACTCCCGGTTGTCGAATCTGTTACTTTTCCGGAAATTTTTGTAGTCTTAATTTGGGCAAAAGTCAGAATTGAAAACAAACACAAAAAAGAGCTGGTAAATATTTTTTTCACAATGTAAGTTTCAGCAAAGGAAGAAGGGGGAGATTAACGGAATGTTATTCCCAGGTTAAGGAATTATGACCTGAATGTTACCGGAACATTAAGAAAATCAAAATCTAAACTGGAGACGCATAGTGAGGATATTGTCTTCCAGGTCATTCATATAACCTGGCAGCAGCGTTGATTCATTTTTTACGAATTCGTAGTAAGCGATCACCTTTACATTGTCATTAAAATAGTAAGCATACCCAACTCCTAACGTAGAATATTTTAGGTCAGCGGGGGTAAGATTTGTTCCGGTTTCGCCTATTTCATCTTTTGAAACCCTGGTGTTTGGGTCATACCAATCATACTTAAGTAATAATTGATGACGCGTGTTAACGATGTTTTGGAGGAAATAAAAGAAGGCGCCATTAAAATTTCTTCGATATACGGGTCCTTGCGGCTGTGTACCAGGATTTACAGTTGTAATGGCCGTACCCGGTTGCTGGCCCTGCCAATATTCGGCTCTCCATTCAGTTTGTCCCCACGCGTGCCTGTAAACTAGCTGCATGTCGGCGCCGTAATAATGCCTTGGAGCAATTTCTCCGACATTACTCTCGGCAGAATCAACTAAAAAGGTTTTATCGCCATTCGATGTTCCCATTTCATATACATACTTTGAGTCCTGTCGCCATCCGCCATAGAGCAACGATAGGCCCCCGCTTACCGAAAACTTTCCGAGATGAACGGGTTTAACGGTGAGCCTGCTAATAAAATCTTTATGACTGTCGAAATCTGTGGTGCCTGATAATCCCTGTCCATTAAATAATCCTACGTCCAACTTTATAAACTTGTTTTTTGCGGAGCGACGCAAGGGATCGTAGCTGACCGTGACCCCAATATCACGCTCGGTCGGCATTAGGGTTTGGGACATTCGTCCCCTTTCAGGAGTCTCACGGTATGCTGAGGAAAGATTTACTTCATATCCAAACGGTCGCGCAAACAGGCCGGCGGTAAATGAAAAGTTGTGCCCTTTCGTTTCATAGAGCCGCATATACATATCTCTCACGTTTACCCCCCGCTCGGTCGCGTCGATCTGGAATGTGAACAAGGCTTTGGGGTAAGCATCGCTTGTGACAAGCAAATAATCGAGTTTAACCCTCGCCCTTCTTAACATAAAACGACTCTTGGAATGGGGCGCAAAATCGCCACCACTAAATGTTGTTTTGGCGCCTTCGGTATCGGCAAGCTGAAACTGGGGTTGTATATAGCCCGAAAAATGAAGGTTTTCAAATCGTTTTATTAATGGACGGACCGTATCATTCAAATACAAAAGGGAAGAGTCAAGATCAGAAAGATAGCGCTGGGAATAACCGAAAATAATTAACTGGGAGGAAATCAGAACTAAAAGCAGTCTCCTGGGAATTTTATTTATCATTACCGGTAGGCTTCAGGAGCTGCAATATAAGGACTTCCCAATATGAAAAGAATGTTAGCAAATCGTTTCCCCTGTATTATTTCTATATTAATTTATTATTAATTCTCCCCTGTCCCTGCGTGCCCAATGACCAAACCGTAACTTCGCTGCCAACAAATTTTAACTCCATGGCAGTTAATTCGTTTATGAAGATTTTTTTACCGAAGAGTAAGGTATTCTACGATCTTTTTGAAAAGGTGTCCAACAACGTAGCTGTAATGGGAAGCAAACTTAAACAGGTGGTTGAAGAACCCGACTTTGATAAAAGAGCTTCGTTGATCTCACAGTTGGAAGATCTGGAGCATGATAACGATGAATTGACTCACAGGGTATTTACAGAGTTAGGACGCAATTTCATTACGCCTTTCGATCGGGAGGACATCCACTACCTGGCCTCTGCCCTGGATGACATTGCCGACTACATCTACGCTTCCGCTAAAAAGATAAACTTTTACCGGGTCAATCCTAATGATAGTGGGTTACAAAAGCTGGCCGATATGATCGAGCAAAGTGCCCTACAGGTAAAAATCGCAGTGGCAGAATTAAGGGACATGAAGAACATGCGCCAAATGACCGAGGCATTAGTAAAGATCAATAGCATTGAAAACCAGGCAGACGATATTTTTGACATGAGTATCGAAAGACTCTTTGCCACCGAAGCCGATGCCAAAGAAGTGATCAAGAAAAGAGAGATCTACCAGGCAATGGAGATCGTGACCGATAAATGTGAAGATGCAAGCAACGTGATCGAATCTATTATTATTAAATACGCCTGATGCTTGAATGGCCTATGAAAATGGCTGATCCCATTTTCAAATTTTCAAAATATCCCTCATGAGTTTTTTGATCGTAATTATTGCACTGGCTTTGGTTTTCGATTATATAAATGGATTTCATGACGCCGCCAACTCGATTGCTACTGTAGTCTCTACAAAAGTGCTTACTCCTTTCCAGGCTGTTCTTTGGGCTGCCTTATTCAATTTTGTCGCTTTCTTCATTTTTAAAGATCATGGTGTTGCCAACACCATTTCCAAAACTGTAAAGAGTGAATTTATCACCTTGCCAGTGGTATTTGCGGGTTTGATTGCGGCAATCGGATGGAACTTGCTTACATGGTGGTTCGGTATTCCCTCATCATCTTCTCATACACTCATTGGTGGATTTGCCGGTGCAGGCATTGCTCACGCAGGTACGTTTGCCGCCATCGAAGCAGACCCTGTTATTAAGACAGCAAGCTTTATTTTTCTCGCGCCCCTGGTTGGGATGATCGTCGCTTTCATTATATCCTTGTGGTTTATCCATGCCTTCCAAAAAGGAATTTGGCCGAGGCTGCTATCAATAGCGGTGATTCTTTGCGTAGTTGTTTTTTTGTATTTCAGCCTGGAGTTTGATCCCACCAAATTGAAGTCTCACTACGAATCTTATCTACTAAAAGTCATTTTCTTCTCGAGAAATTTCAAATGGATCTTATTAGGGCTAATGCTGATCACCATAGCTGTTTTTACTCTTTATCTCAGCCACCTCAATGCAAACCGGGCGAATAAATGGTTCAAGCGATTGCAATTGGTTTCATCAGCCACATTCAGCATCGGGCACGGTGGTAACGATGCCCAAAAGGTAATGGGTATTATAACCGCAGCTTTAATTGCCAACGGATCAATTCAAAGGTTTGAACAGATGCCCATATGGGTTCCGCTTGCCTGTTATACTGCCATTGCGCTGGGGACGATGAGTGGTGGTTGGAAAATCATCAAAACAATGGGCACACGGATTACAAAAGTGACTCCCTTTGAAGGCGTGGCTGCCGAAACAGCAGGAGCCATTACATTGTTTGTAACGGAAAATTTAAAAATCCCGGTTAGCACTACACATACTATCACGGGTTCGATTATAGGGGTGGGAGCTACTAAACGTCTCTCCGCGGTGCGGTGGGGAGTTACCGTAAATCTGTTGTGGGCGTGGATCCTGACGATTCCCGTGAGCGGGCTCCTGGCCGCGGGGGTATATTCCATCGTCCGCTTATTCCTTTGAAAGTTTTTTAGCATTTTTGCAGCTAACAAGTTAAGGCATGCCCAAAATTTTAGTTACCGGTGGTTGCGGCTATATAGGCGCACACGCACTTGTAGACCTGATCGAGCACGGCTACGATGTTATTTCTGTTGATAACAACAAGCGCTCAAACCCGATCATTTTAGATGGTGTAGAAAAAATAACAAGAAAAAAAGTCAAGAATTA
>DASYSW010000527.1:0-3227 GCA_036002905.1 Chitinophagaceae bacterium | reverse complement strand
CTGTAGTAATGGCGCTAGGAGTATTAATCGCGTTGTCACAAAAAAAATTTGGCACCGGCAACTTTGAATTCGGAAAGCTGACAAAAGTAAAAGGCATTTACTTCAAAGCTCCTGTTCCTAATCTGAAGGTGATCAATGGGAAAGATATCTGGGGAAATTATTCTTACATCACTGTGCCGTTGATAGGTTACGGGAAACATGGAGCCGATGGAATTATTGCCAAACTGGAAACAGAGAAGAAGACATCCCTCGACAGAAAAGAAATAACGCTGAAAGGTACCCTGCTATACAACGATGGCAAATTATTAATGCAAATTGATGGAAACGACAAGCCCCTCATAAAAATTGGTGATAGCGCTTCTTCAAAGGGCCTGTTGCCTCATGCTGAGGACCTCGGTACACAAACGATCAAAGGAGAAATTGTTGATCCGAAGTGTTTTTTCGGGGTGATGAAACCCGGAGAAGGAAAACCTCATCGCGATTGTGCCATTCGTTGCATATTGGGAGGAATTCCTCCGGTAATGCTGGTTCGGAACAACAAGGGCGAAGCAAATTATTATTTAATCGTAGGACCCAATGGCGAGAAGATGAATGAAGCAGTGCAGGATTTTGTAGCGGAACCCACGGAACTACAAGCAAGAGTTGTAAAGTATGACGACTGGATCGTGATGTATGTGAGCAAAGAAAAAATGCGTCACATCTCTTTTTTCAGTTTAATTGGGTATGATACTCCACCGGCAACATGCGGGAAAAATTGCTTAAATTAACAATAGGTTTTAGGCGCGACTTTTTTGGCTTGAATTGAAAACTTCAGGAGATCATCATAGCTGAGTTATCTTTTTTCGAAACTTGTTCTAATCCCTCCATATCATTTATTCATCTAAACCAAGTTTTATGTCAACGCATGAAAAAAACCAAACTTCCCGCCGGGGATTTTTAGGCACTATAGCCACCGGCGCGGCCACCATGGGCATTGCAAGTTTATCTCCTTTGCAAAAACTTCATGCAAGCCCCGAAACTTCACATACTCCCAACCCTGAGGATCCGGAGAAGTTATTTAAAGACCTTAACGGTAAACATCGCATTGTCTTCGATGTCGTTGAGCCCTTGTGGGTGTTTCCTTTTGCATGGCCGAGGGTTTTTCTTCTTACAAACATGGCTACGGGTACTCCGGAAAAAGAAAACAGTGTCGTAGTTGTTTTAAGGCATCTAGCGATACCTTATGCCTTTGAAGACAGACTCTGGGACAAGTATAAGTTCGCAGATTTGTTTAAAGTAAAGAATGGGGAAGGTCAACCAGTGACGAAAAATGCGTTCTGGAAGCCGGCACCGGGAACTTTCAATATTCCTGGTTTTGGCGCAGTGCCCATTGGCATCAATGAATTGCAGGACAGCGGTGTGAAATTTGTTGTTTGTGATGCCGCTATGACTGTTTACAGCGCCGCTTGTGCCATGCAAAATAATTTGAATGCCGCCGACGTAAAGAAAGACTGGCAGTCCGGCTTACTACCTGGAATAACGATTGTCCCGTCAGGTGTGTGGGCGTTGGGCCGTGCACAGGAAAATAAATGTGCGTATTGCAATGCGAGTGTAGGGTAGAAATCTTTGGGAGAAGAAAAATGCAGGCCATCGGTCTGCATTTTTATTTTTGATTAATAGTTTCCCTCATTCACGATGTTGGAAACAAATATGTGAACCCTTACAAACTCAACGGTACATAGTCTCATATTCAAGCACCGATTCCTCATTGCAGCAGTAGTCGCCATCTGAAATTGTCTTATTTATTTCCTTAACAATATCAATAGCAACTTCTTTTTTGGATTTCAATGGAAAGTTTTTTTGAGAAAAATCACTTTTGATGACCGCGATTTTATTGGTGTCAAACCCAAAAGTGGCATTTGAGTCATTCATGGAATTTAAAATAATCATGTCGAAATTCTTCTTGGCAAGTTTTCCGATAGCGTGTTTTAATTCATCATTAGTTTCCAGAGCAAATCCAACTGAAATTTGTCTGTCTGTTTTGATCTTGCCAAATTCATAGGCGATATCAATATTCTTAACCATTCTGATAGTGAATGATGATTCATCCTTTTTGATCTTCTGGTCAGCTATTTTATCCGGCCGGTAGTCAGCCACAGCAGCAGAAAAGACCGCAACATCTACGTCTTCAAAAAAATGACAGCAGGCCAAATACATTTCATTGGCTGATCTAACCTTCACTATTTTCAGATTAGGATGCTCCAACTTTATGCTCACAGGTCCGGATACCAGGAACACTTTTGCTCCCTGCGCGAGAAAGTGCTCGGCAATGGCATACCCCATCTTGCCGGATGAATGATTACTGATATAACGGACCGGATCAATAGCCTCTTGAGTTGGCCCTGCAGTAATCAGCACCTTTTTTCCTCGTAGCGTTGATGAATTCATTTGATCATGTTTTCATCAAATTTATGGCGACCTCGAGAAGATAACTGTCGTTTGGCCAACAGTTCAGCCTTATTAGTCATTCTGATAAATTATATCTGCCGCTTCAAAAGGGTTGTCTTTCTCGAAATGATAACGCTGGGCAGGGTAATAATACAGCTGGTAGTCATGAATGAGCTGTTCTTTATCCAGGTTTTCACTATTTCGGGCAATCGCCCGCTGCAATGCGGTTTCAAAAGAACAATTGGTCCATATTTTTAAATCATAGTAATCCCGCAGCTCTTTCTTAAATAAGAATATTCCCTCAATAAGCAGGATATCTATTTTGTTTAAGTCGTAAGTGAAAGGATAATATTCGTCGCTATCTGTGCGGATAAGTTTTGTTTCTAGATGAATACTACCGTTTTTTTTCAAAGGGGAGATGAGTTGGGAAAAAAAATCATCCCATCGGAAAACCGTGTTGTAAAAATTTCTGGCTGGTTCTTCCTTTTGCAATCTTACGGTTATCGGGTTTTGCCAGGGGTCAATGTTGATGTTGGCTACTTTTAGATTTTGCTTCTCTAATTCATTTTCCAATACCCGGCAAACAAATCCCTTTCCAGATGCGTCAATGCCGCTGACGCCAATTGTGAAAACATCCGGTCCATTATGAGAATGGATTCTTTTTAGAATGGTGCCTGCAAGTTTTTTTATATCATCAGGCATTGTTATAAACCTTAATTACTGGTTCACGCAGTACTGATGCACCTTCGCTCGAATAATAGTTGATCACCCTCGCTATTTGTTCCGCTTTAACCCAACTA
>DASYSW010000526.1:0-2487 GCA_036002905.1 Chitinophagaceae bacterium | reverse complement strand
AGTTTTTGTTTTCGGATGGAACACTCAGCCAAATGATCCAGGAATTATATTAATTACACAGAAGGCACCTACGGTGATAGTGCCGTCACCTTACTTAGTCGGCTTTTTTGCGAAAACAGAAACGGAAAACAAGGGAAATCAGGAATTAACAGCTTGATCCAACAAGAAAAACCAACACCGGGCGATGAGTTACTCTTCGCAATTTAACTGTCGCTATCTCAATCAATTTTTTGGAGGCCTGTAGAAATCCTTAGGATTCTAATGCAGCGGCGCTATAAATCGCCCCTCGGTAATGTGTGCAGAATCTCCGTTTGGCGCAAACACTGTACCGCCGAATGTTCCGGTGACAATACCTGTAGCTTCGATGAAACTTTGAACCGTTACCGAAAATACATAGGGGGCCCTGCTCTGGTATATGTCTGCCGTAGCATTGTGATCGTAATAATAGAAAGCTGTTTGCCCGGTGGTAAGATTGTATTGATCACGATCCAGCGCAATGGGCAAATAGACCGATACAACGATACCGGTATCGATCGAACAGGCAGAGGGTCCAAAGAAAGTAAAATCCTTTTTTGAGAACCCGTTGAAAAAACCAGAATTGGTAAACGTACCGCACTGGTATGAATTGCCCGTTTTAAAACTCCAGTGGCCAAGAGTGATCGGCTCGGAGGGGTTACACGAGTTGCATGAAGGAAATGATGTCGTCGGTACCTGGGTGATCACGCTGTCTCCACCGCCGGTTGAGAGCGTGTCAGCTTGTGCGCCCTCAAAACTATATTCTTTCGCACATCTTATATTTTGCAGCAATAGAAACGGCAGCAGCAAAAACAGGAAGATGGCATAATATCGCTTTACAAGATTCATGGGAGGAAATGGTAACGCACTGAAACAAATGTACACACTTGTCACCTGCATCCTTCCGTTCATTTTCACTCACTCCGTCTTCTTTCCAAAACTCTTTTCTCCTGCTTCGATCGCAACGGGTAAGTAATTTTCGCGCGGAGGAATCGGGCAATTGTACTTGCCTTTCACGTAAGCGCAATAAGGGTTGTAAGCTTTATTAAAGTCAATGACCAGTTGATTATTTTTTATATCCCCGATCTCGAGGTCAATATAACGACCGGCCTCGTAAGTTTCATCACCGGTGGTTTTATCAGTGAACATCAAAGCGAGATAGTCTTTGTATTTGGGATCGCCCAGCAAATTTTGCGATTGATAAAGACTCGCTTTGACCAGCGTATCATGAATAGTAAACGAAATTGTGCCAAATACCCTGTAGGTTTTTTTCTGCAGTCCCGATGTTTCCATCGAGAACCATTTATTTTCAGTTGCTTTTTCAAAACGGGCCGTCACGCGATAATTTTCATTAACGGGGTAGAACCGGAAATACTTCTTATCATCCCCCTGGATCACTTCGTGGCCCTTGACATAGCTATCGAGATATGTTTGTACAGAATCTTTGTACGATGACTGACCAAAAAGATTTATAGCAGAAACGGTGAGCAACAATGACAAATAAGATCTTAAGCCTGGCATAAAAATAATTTTAAGAAAGGACGGGTAGGTGAACTTCGGCCATCATACATCTTGCACTGCCGCCGCCATTGATCTCGATGGTATTCAGCGGGGCGTGGATGATCCTGTTATAGCCGCTCAATTTTTGTACCTGTTCGTTTGAGAGGGAACGGAAAGCCTGGGTGGACATCACCAGGAGCTTTTCATGTTTCCCGTTTTCAATTTGTAACATATTTCCTGCAAAACGATTTAACTGCTGGTAGTTTATTTCAATGATCTCTTTACCGGTCTTTTGAATGGCTTCGATGACTTGTTCTTTTTCTTTTACATCCCGAATTGATTCAAGGCAGATCACCACATATTTATCGGCTATGCACATCATCACATTTGTATGGTAGATCGGTTGGCCGTTTTCATCCACTGAATGAAAAATAACGGCCGTATAATTCATCTTCTCACAAAATTCATCAAGCACTTTTTTATCTGTTCGCGGAGAAAGGCAGGCAAAGGCCAACTTTTTTTCCCGGTCCAGGACCATACTCCCGGTTCCTTCGAGAAATAACTTGTTACTCTCATTGTAACTGAGATCGACCTTGTTTTTAACAAGAAAATGTCCCTGGATCGTTTCAAGCACATGTTCCTTTCGCTCGGCCCGGCGACTTGCAGCAAACATTGGATATAATAATATCGTGCCATCGCCATGAAAGGATATCCAGTTATTAGGGAAGATCGAGTCGGGAGTGTTGGGTTCAGGTGTATCTTCTACCACGGTGACATCTACTCCGTTTTTCCGCAGGAGAGATACAAATCCATCAAATTCGTGCAATGCCTTTCCCTGCACATTTCCCTCGTCGTTTTTAACCTGGAAGGCATTGCTTGTTGCCGTTTCTGCATTAAATGCAAAATTTACCGGCCGGATCATTAATATGTGCGAAGTGGTTTGCATGCCCCCATCCCCTAGAGGGGAGTTAT
>DASYSW010000525.1:0-10676 GCA_036002905.1 Chitinophagaceae bacterium | reverse complement strand
GAATTACGAATTCTGAAGTCTTCTTATAATTCACCTCCAACCCGGCTTTTTCCTTCGCTTCTTTGATATAGCCCTTTAGGACGGGTTCAACGATGTCTCGAACGTTGGTAAACCGAATCTGACGCGCCGCCTGCACGTTCTCCGTTTGTTGGATTAGAATGCCATTGGCATCCTTTAGCAAGACGCCTTTGACAAAAAGAATTGCACAGTATTCTTTAAATCCATGTATTAGAACTACGTTACTGTTCTGAAACGTGTAACAAGGTTTACCCCACTTCAATTCTTCGGTGAGCCCACAGTTGAGAATGATTATTCTCAATTTTTCAAATTCTTCCTTCCACTTTTTGGCTTTGCTAAAAAAGAAATCAACCTTGGGATTCATTCTGCTCTTTGTCATGAGGTGTTATTTTAATTTGCTTAGGATGTTTGTATCAGTGGTTTCAAATTGATAACCGCCGTGCTTTTTATTTTCAAGTTTCAGCACTTTCGTTCCCATCCATTGCTCAATAATTTCCGGCTCAACATAGGCTCTAAAAAGTAATTCCAATGGCAAATCAAATTCCCTTGTAATTACTAATTCCTGTTTGCCGTCTTCGGCATTGATTTTTGTTTTTTGTTCCATATTATTCTACTTTTTTGATTTGTATTTTTTCATTATGGTTTCTAATTTATTAAACCTGTCATCCCACATTTTGCGGAACGGTTCAATAAAGTCGGCTACTTCCTTCATTTTTTTTGGATTAAAGTGATAATAAATTTCTCTCCCGGTTTGCTCTTGCTTCAGCAATTCGCATTCGGTAAGGATTTGCAGGTGTTTTGAAACTGTCGGCCTGGCTGTGTCGAAGTTTGCGGCAATGGCGCCTGCCGTCATGGATTGCGAAGCAACCAACAGGAGTATCGCTCTTCTTGTAGGATCTGCTATCGCCTGAAAAACATCTCTTCGTAGATTCATTATGTAGCTATTTGACTACAAATATACGTGTAGTCATTTAACTACACAAATTTTTTTTATTTTTTTTGTCACCAGGAATGCCGGGCCTTGAAAAGTTTGAACGGGGAAAGTCTCAGTTTGAAAAATTGTTTCACCACATAGGAACATAGAGACCTAGTTACACGTAGATTTCTATGTGATCCTATTGTGCCCAATGTGTCTATGTGGCGGATGAATTGAAATCGAGACACTATCGGAACAAGTGAGAAACACTAACAATGATGTAAATTGCATATATGAATGTTTCTAATCTCCCGGACGTTTTCTTTCAATCGGAGCAGGATGCTTTATCGGAGCTAAACATTGTCAACTATGAAGTGAATGGCAGCTCCAATAAAAATAAGATAAACATGAGCAAACATGTTTTAAGCTTTTTGATGGAAGGCCAAAAGGAAGTCCATTTCTCCGATAAATCTGTTTCAATTAACACTAACCAGTCCCTGCTGATCCGATCGGGGAATTTCTTAATGACGGAGCATGTAGGTGACACTTACTTTCGCTGCCTACTATTCTTTTTCTCCCAAAGAAATATTGAGGAGTTTTTTATCAAATATTCCGGGCTTGTCTCTGAAAGTGGAATAAACGGCAAGGCTATAGGCGAACCGTATTTTCGATTAGAAAAGGATGAGTTTATGATACATTTTATAAGCTCGTTGGAGCAGAGCTTTCACTTGAAAAATTCCGTTTCACAGAATATCCTGCGACTGAAATTTGAAGAGATCATGCTGTTTCTTACTGATAAATATGGCGACGAATTCTCAGCGTATTTAAAATCTTTACTTGTTGATGAAAAGAGTCTTTCATTTAAAACTGTTATGGAAAAAAACATTTGTAGCCATTTAAATCTTGAAGAGATTGCATTTCTATGCAACATGAGTCTTTCCACTTTTAAACGACAGTTTACACAGATATACCAGGTCTCCCCGGGAAAATGGTTTCAACGAATGCGCTTGAACAGGGCGAGAGAGATATTAAACGCTAATAAGGTAAAGCCTTCTGAAATATATATGGATTTTGGATACGACAGCTTGTCTAATTTTAGCGCTGCCTTCAAAAACGAGTTCGGATACAGTCCAAAACACGTTCATTCATTTTGAACTTTTTTCATAATTTTTTGAACGGAATCAATAAACACGCGGCGTACGTCACAAATTAATTTTGTCTCATTATTAATTTTAAAAACAAAAATGATGAGCAAGCTAGGATTGTTAGTTCGATTTGAGG
Source organism: Chitinophagaceae bacterium (assembly GCA_036002905.1). Classification (GTDB taxonomy): domain Bacteria; phylum Bacteroidota; class Bacteroidia; order Chitinophagales; family Chitinophagaceae; genus VBAU01. The sequence goes on along the minus strand of DASYSW010000525.1, from coordinate 8,461 downwards.
CGAAAGCCGGGAAAGAAAAAGCCGTAGAAGAGCTTATTACGAGTGCACTATCACTTGCTGTAAAGGAGGCCTTTACCACGACGTGGTATGCATTCCGGATCAACAAGTCAACCTTCGGGATCTATGATACCTTTCAAAATGAGGAAGGAAGAAAATCTCACCTGGGTGGACAGATTGCGCATGCGCTGATGTCTAATGCGCCGGAATTATTGGTTGCTGCGCCGGTGATAGAACCGCTGGATGTGTTAGCTGTTAAAGCTGCATAGTTATCAGTGTTTGATAATAAGAAGTGAGTGGAGCACAGCAGAGTTGTAAGCAAGCACATTAAAACTAGATCGAACATTTGGGTTTGATCTAGTTTTTTTCGCCCATCAAGAAAATTTTGTCTGCGACGCTTGCCGTTTTAAACAGAATATTTCGAAAATGTTCGTCATGCGGCGGATTGGTTTACTCAAACAATTTTCCGGGGTTCAAAATTCCTTTTGGATCCAAAATTTTTTTTATTGTTTTCATCAATTGAATTTCTTCGGAGCTGCGGCTCAAATGCAGCCACCGCCTTTTATCCAAACCTATACCATGTTCACCGGCTATTGAGCCGCCGACCTGCTGCAGAGGTTTGTAAACTATGCCTTCAACACGCTCTTTTGTCTCCATGGTATTGCCCCCACAGCTTATATATAAATGGAGGTTGCCATCACCCATATGGCCAAACGCATAAAAAAGCAGATCGGGCCAAATGCTTTCAAGTTCAGATCTGATCTTTTTGATGTATTGATCCATATCTGAAATAGCAAGGCTAACGTCAAATAAAAAGACAGGATCATGTACAGAAAATATCAATTCTACATTCTCGCGGATATTCCAGAACCAATCTAATTCCTGTTGCGACTGAGCGATGACAGCGTCAGCGATCAACCCATCTTCCAGACAGATTTCCAAAAATTCTTCAAATAATATTTTATCCTTTTCAGCGTCCTGGCCCAATGCTTCCACTAATACATAAAACGGATAGAGTTGGGATAGGGGAGGCGAACAAGGAGAAGGTGGTGAGGTCATTAAGTTATAGTAATCTTGCCATAGCAACTCAAAACTTGTGAGATCATGTTTTAAGCGCTTCTTTGCATAGTGCAATAGTTGATTTGTTTTTTCAAAACTTTCTAATCCAATGAAAGCCGTGTTCCTTGTTTTTGGCTCGTCCTCTGTTTTTAAAATGGCTCTTGTTATTACACCAAGAGTACCTTCAGAACCGATGAACAACTGTTTGAGATCGTAACCTGCATTATTTTTCATCATTTTGTTCATGGATGAAAGAACTGTTCCGTCGGCCAGGACAACTTCTAAACCCAACACGAGGTTTCGCGTCACTCCGTAACGCAAGGCCTGCAAACCTCCCGCGTTTGATGCGATGTTTCCACCAATCATGCAACTGCCCTTTGCTCCAAGGTCGAGAGGAAATAAAAGACCTTTTTCAGCCAGCGATCTCTGGAGGGTTTGTAAAACAACTCCTGCCTGCACTGTCACTATTTTGTTTGACACATTGATCTCTTCAATCTCGTTCATGCGTTCGAGGCTCAATGCAATTTCATTGGATTTTGTAATTGCGCCTCCCACAACATTTGTCAATCCGCCGTGAGGAACCACTGGCAGATCAAGATCATTGCACGTCCGTAACATTTCAGACACTTCCGAGGTGGTTTTCGGGCGCAGCAGCGCCAGACAATCAAGGGCTCCCTTATGTCTCCAGTTGCTTGCCACACGCAAAGCCGCTTCTTCGTGCGACAGCACAGAATCTTTTCCAAATGTTTTGATCAGCAATTCGACAATTGTTGACATGAGTTTACTTTTTCATTTTTGTTCGTTGCGATCGCTCCAGAGGCATCGTAAGGTTTCGGGAAAGATAGACGCGCCATGTTTGAGGCTATGTCCACCGGTTCCAAAAATAAATTTGTACTCACAACCGCTATATTCAAGTGCTGCAGCAATTTCTTATTTTTAATCGGCCATGACCCAAAAATAATATTCAGGTCTCTTTCTCCGGATTTTAGAAAACCTTAATCGGTTTTGCAGGTGTTCGACGGATCAATTTTGTAATCCTTCCTTTGGGCACATCTTCCCTCTTTTTGGAGTCCTTACCCAATTCATAAGGATCGCCTTCCGGCTTGCTATATATAAAGGCCTGTATGTCTTTGTCTGTAATGTTGCGAACATCGTTTTGTACATGTCGGCGATGTTGGCTGGAATTAGACTCATTTGGAGAAAATGTTATTTATAAATAGACTGACGAAAGATAAAGCATTTTGAAAAATTGCGGGAATATTGGCAGGATGAGTAAGGCCTCTCGTTTACCGTCCGCTATTTAGCTTTTTATCCCGCAACGGTAAGGCGACACGGCGCAAAGAGCGAAGATGAAGATTTTTTAAGCTTGCACGCCGTAATTTTAGATTGCCACAAGCCAAATTAAGGAACTTTCGAGGAGGAGTGAAGAAGCTTATTTTAAAAAGCCGGCCCCAACGTTATTACCTTACCAGTAACACGTGAAATTTTCCTCTTTTGTCGCCAAGCTGAATATACGGTATCTCGTTTTATTCCGTTAGCAGGATAGCATCGAATCAGGCGACTAGCTGCACACCCCGTTTTCTGATGCTTGATAATAAAGAGATCAAATAAAAGGGATGCGACGATAACAATAACGCCAATACGGTTTCTATTGTACATGTCAGGCATTTCGTGTCGTTACTTCCACTCCACCAGGCAAAAGTATCCATAGCCCAATAGCTAAAACAAGGCAATATGCTACGTCCGTAACCATTTTATACATCATACCCACCATAAATGCCTGGGGGATCATTAATAAGCCGTGTGCGAGGTTTGCCCAAAGGGTGAAATTGAGGAATGACAAATAGGAAAGAGGTCTTCGGGCTGCCAATAACATAAAGACGCCCCATACCAAATACACAATTTCTATCATCAGTTCTACATGTTTGGAAAGAATGTCCCAGCGCAAAAAGCGTAATGCGCCTCCTTCCTGCATCACAGGAGCATCCATGGAAGTGAGCAAAAACAAAGTGCCGAAAAGCATAATTGAGATGATACCAAAAATGCTCAAAAATATTCGCAGGCTTTTCAGGTTTAGCGCTCGTTCCATATTATATTTTTTTAAACGGACTGTCGTCTTTGTTTTTTCTAAGAGTCATTCAACCTCAGTTATACCTTCTGACGAATGGATAAGGTAAAATGATAGGCTATTCCCCAATTCTTTCAGAATAATTTTCCATCACACGTCTGTTGAATGCCAGGTGATGTTGTTCCAGGGCGGAGCCATTGGAATTGAATGGATCGATATCTTTCAGAATCTTAAGCCGCAGGTCAAGCAAATGCTCCCTGTTCGGGTCGTTTGCTTTCTTAGCAAACTCAATTTTATTTTTTTCTTCTTCAAAATTCTGTTTTGGGTTGAAGATCCCATTCAGCTCAGAGCATTGATGACAAATGCCTTCTTTATTAATCAATGCACATCTTCCTTCAAAAATAACTATCATCTTACTCCTGCCGGTATGCAGGTAATATTTTACCATGGCTTTGCTTGTTTCCAGGATCTGCATAATTTCAGAAACTTTAAATTCATAAACTTCTTTTAGCAAAAGACAAATCTGTTGTTCAAGAGGCAACGATTTAGCGATACAAGTCAGGCAAAAACTGATGTGTTCTCTGATCTCAAACTGTCCCTGGGGTGAAGTACCTGCGATATGCCTCGCTTCCTGAAAAAATTGTTTATCAGCTAGTGCGGCCGCTTTTCCAATGTCGGTTACATTTTTCGGCCAGCGTTTTTGAACCCTCAGATTATCCTTTGCAAGGTTAGAAGCAATAGTAAATATCCAGGTCTTCAGTGAACTTTGGCCACGGAAGGTGTCCAATTTTGAAGAGGCTTTAATGAATGCGTCCTGCACAATGTCTTCTGTATCTTCTATGCTCGCTGTCATCCTTAAGATATACGATTTGAGTTGAGGCCTCACTAATTCAAATTCGGAGGTGAACTGGTCTATGTTCATATTTTGATCAATTGTTAGCAAAGAGTCGGCATTCGACCCGCGTAATGACAATCGCCTTCTGCCTTAACACACTTCGAATTTAATGAATCCCGGGCTCTCTGATTTTCCATATATAATTTTTATAAATCATTCATTGCGAAAAGTCTTGGCAAATAATTTAGACAGCCTTATTTTTTATTAAGCTTTTCGAGGTAACTTTTAACCATGAACTATAAAAAGATTTATCAGTACAGCATCAACGAAAAAGAAAAGTTTTGGGCCCAGCAGACGCAGCAGCTTAAGTGGTTTAAAGAGCCTTCAAACATTTTAAGTAAAAATGACAAAGGATTTTACCGCTGGTTTGCTGATGGAGAGATGAATACCTGCTATCTCTGTCTTGATCACAACATAGAGCAGGGAAGGGGCGAACAAACAGCGTTGATTTATGATTCACCGGTCACCAAAACGATAAAGAAATATTCTTACTCTGAGATGAGAGATGCAGTGGCAAGGTTTGCCGGAGGTCTGCAAAGCCTTGGAATTACGAAAGGTGACACGGTGGTTATCTACATGCCTGTAATTCCCGAATCAATGATCGCCATGCTGGCCTGTGCAAGAATTGGTGCTATTCACTCGGTTGTGTTTGGTGGCTTTGCTCCACAGGAATTAAGTGTTCGTATTGATGACGCACAGCCAAAGCTGATCATCTCGGCGTCATACGGGATTGAAGTGGATAAACTGATACCTTATAAGCCTCTTATTGATGAGGCCATCAAAAGATCACAGTATAAACCTGAATATAAAATATTTTTCCAGCGTAAACCCGGCTATGATCGTTTAAATGGGAAAGACGAGCTCGATTTTTCAGAGGTAATGGAGAATGGTGTCGCTACGGACTGCGTTTCTTTATTATCAACCGATCCTTTGTACATTATTTATACTTCGGGTACAACCGGAAAACCTAAAGGTGTTGTGAGAGACAATGGCGGGTATGCAACCGCTCTTAAGTTCAGCATGAAGAGTTTTTATGATATCGATCCGGGTGATGTATTCTGGGCCGCGAGTGATATTGGCTGGACAGTTGGACATTCTTATATGATCTATGGCCCATTATTACACGGATGCACCAGTGTGATGTATGAAGGGAAACCGGTTAGGACACCTGATGCCGGATCCTATTGGCGCGTGATCGAACAACACAAGGTGAAGGCCTTATTTACGGCACCGACAGCCATTCGTGCTATTAAGAAAGAAGATCCGCATGGCAAACTATTGGCGAAATATGATCTTGGTCATTTTAAAACATTGTTTCTTGCAGGTGAGCGTTGTGATCCTCCAACGTATCATTGGATAAATGATTTATTACAACGCCCGGTAATAGATCATTGGTGGCAAACCGAGAGTGGCTGGCCAATGCTGGGAATCATGACCGGTATTGAACAGTTGCAACCAAAAGCCGGGTCAGCGGGCTTGCCCGTTTGCGGATATGATATCGAAATTTTTTCTGAAAATGGCGATGAACTCGGTGCAAATATAGAAGGGTCGGTCGTCGCAAAGCTACCGCTACCTCCCGGTTGTTTGCCTACCCTCTGGAACAATGATGAGCGATTCAGAAAAGAATACTTCGAAGAGTTCTCTGGCTATTACCTGACAGGCGATGGTGGTCATAAAGACAATGACGGATACTTCTATATCATGGGGCGCACAGATGATGTGATCAATGTTGCGGGTCATCGCTTAAGTACCGGGCAAATGGAAGAACTTGTTGCTATGCATGAGTCAGTGGCCGAATGTGCAGTTGTGGGAATTTCAGATGAACTGAGAGGACAGCGGCCCGTTGCACTTGTGTTATTAAAAGATGATGCGCCGATCGAAGAAACAAAATTGGAACAAGAACTCGTCGCAACGATCAGGGAGACGATCGGTGCGGTGGCTTATTTTAAAAGTGCAACGATTGTAAAGCGATTGCCTAAAACGAGATCAGGCAAAATTCTTCGCAAGATCATTTGCCATATTGCAGATGGTGTCGAATACAGTATGCCTTCTACGATAGATGATCCTTTAATTCTTACGGAGATATCGGATAAATTAAAAGAGAGAAGAATCGGCAAGGCATTTCAATAGAGATATTTCGTTCAAAGATGCCTGGTTTAAAATACGCAAATGGTTTCGCGGAGAGCTCAAGCATACGGCGATTAACCGGATGGATGGTCACCTATTACCTTAGTAATAAAACCTTCCTGCCCCACAACTACCTTGTTACAATATTAAAAAGTCTTTGCTTTGCATGAAATTAGAAGCTGAATAGCAAACAAGCCGTACAAGAGTGCGACGCAAGGAATGTCAAATAGAGACTATGGAGCTGGCTACAAAATAAAACCACCAAAAGTGTGCAGTCTGCAATTAGTCATTAAGTCATTGAGTCGTTAGTCAGCGGTCATTCACAATTGACCATTCACCATTCACAATCCTACCGCTGTCTCGGAACTCGCACCTTCTTTAATCTTGTTTCTCTTTCTGTAACCGAGTTGTTCGGCATGCCGATGATGAGCCCGCGGCAATTGGGTGCGCCACAGAGACAATGGAAGGGCTGCATGTTCTTATCAAGGAAAGTAGCATAATCAAGAGTCAGCTCTTCACCCTTTGCAATATGCCTGATGGCAACAACATTTAATCCATTATAAACAGTATTAGGATCGCAGCTGTGATTTTGAGGAGCCCATTCGGTGGGATCGCTATCCCAGATCAAAAAAACTTCCTTGCTGATGGGGTAAGCATATTTGCGGAAAGTTTCCCTGTCATTTTCCGACCAGTGCCTTTCCACGTGGCGAAGGGTGACCAGGCGTTGTGCTTTTTCTTCACCTGAAAAAATAAATTCGCCGGGAATTATATCTCGACTCGCATAGATGCCAAAGCCCGAAATTGAATTGCCTTTTATAACAAAAGGTTTGATCTTTCTTTTATGACGGGCAATGCCTTCGGCAACGATGTGCTTTAAAAACCCTGCCTGGCCGATATCATCGAACTTTAAAACAAAATCAGCAGAGCCTTCATATCCGTCGGTATAGAAAACTGAACAAGTGAAATTGAGTTCAAGAAAATAGATCTCGTTTTTATCATTTACCCTGAAATCCATTCTTGCATAACCCACGCCTCCAAATGCAGTGAAGATCTTTTCTGCGGCTTTTCTCAATTCCTTGTCGAGATATTCATCGTTGCAGGGAAAATTGCAATCGGGATGAAGCTCTGAAGTTTTTAATGAATAGGTTTTAAAAGTATAGTTCTCCGGGAAAACATATTCAACCGGTTTGAAAACGGTGCATGTTTTTTCATCCTGGGCATTTGCTGCCACAAGTACAGTGAATTCTCTCCCGGCAATATATTCTTCTACCAGTAAAGGACCATACTCATCGATGATTTGCGATACTTTGTCTCTTAATTCTTCTTCATTATGAACCAGTGAATGTTGATCAACACCCAAACTATCACCGGCTTTTTCAGGTTTTACAAAAAGGGGAAACTTCAATTTCTCGATTGCATTTTTTACATCGTCGATCTTATCAACTACAACATATTGCGGGGTTCTTATTCCCTGGCAATAGGCGACGTACTTCATGAGTTCTTTGGGTACATCATACAGTTTCGTACCCGGGCCGGTGTAGGGAAGATTCAAAAGCTCCATCGAATAGTATACATCGACACCCGGAATTTCCCATTCCAGGTAACCTTCGCAAAGGTTCACAAATATGTCATAGCCTTTTTTCTTTAACTCTCTTAACTGGCGGTAAGTAGTCAGTTTGTTTAAAAACACGTTATCAACCTGGGCTTCGGGCCAGAGATGGGCTAATTGTCTTGGGGGGTCGTAATATTGATAATCTACCGCTGTGGTTGAGTAGTCGGGTTGCAGTACACAGATTTTCACGAAACTTTTTTGTTTTTTATTGATGAAGCAATATTGTATTTACGAAAGCCGTCCTGTATGATCTCAGCGATCAACTGGGTGAAAGATTTTCCGGATAAACGTAAAATGGCGCCGATCGAGGTATGGTCTTCATCATCGCTTAAACCACATTGGGCATTTACCTCCAGCATGTAAAGTTTCTTTGTCTTTGCATCCATCCTGATGTCAAGACGTGCATAGCCCGAGCCCTGTACTGCAACATAGGCTTCTAACGTGATCTGATGCAAAAGAGGGATCAAATCTTTATCGGGCAATGCATATTCATAAAAGTTTCCTTTTTCGGGCATGGCGGATTCATTTTCATAAAACTCCCATAGCCTGTCAAATGATAAGAATCGTTCTTTATCGGGTAATGAAGAATGGAATATTCTCTCTGCGGGCTGGTAATGGATGCACTCATCGGGACGGTCATATGAGCCAACGATCAATGTAGTGAACTCGGGGCCATTAATAAACTGCTCGATGACCAATCCAT
>DASYSW010000524.1:0-4140 GCA_036002905.1 Chitinophagaceae bacterium | reverse complement strand
ACAAGCGGCGAGGCCTGTGTACAACACAACCTACGACTCGCCGTTGATAAATTTCCAGGATCCAAATTTTACTTTCAGATATCTTGAATACACACCTATTGATTTCAATGAAAACAGGATACAAGGTTCTGATCCGCTGGTGGCCAACCTGACGGCAACCCTGGTTTATTACGTATACATTATCTTGGGCATGGACTATGATTCATACTCGCTGCGCGGAGGTGATGCTTATTTTCAAAAAGCATGGTACATCGTGAACAACGCTCCTGAAGGAGGCGGTATCAAAGGATGGAAACAATTTGACGGATTACGAAACCGTTATTTCCTCGCCGAGAACCTTAATAACTCACGTTTTGCTCTTATGCACGACGCCATTTATACTTACTACCGCGGCGGTTTGGACAATTTTTTTGACAAAGAGGATGAAGCAAGGGTGGGTATTATAAATAGCCTCAATTATTTGAATACAATAAATACCGAGATACCTAACTCGATGCCAATTCAATTTTTCTTCCAGGGCAAGAATACAGAACTAATTAAAATGTTCAGCAGGGCAAACCCGGATATAAAGAAACGTGCAAAGGACCTATTAATGAAGCTCGATGTAACAAACGCCAGCGCATATAAGGATATGAAATGAAAATTTTCCCCGGAATACTATTATTGCTCGCTTCTTTTTTATCCTGTTCTGAAAAAGAGCAGAAAAAAAATATTCTGCCGGAAAATGAAATGCGCGAAATAATGTGGGATATGATGCGCGCCGATCAATATGTCGCAGCATTTTTACCAAAGGATTCGGCGCACAACAAGAAAGATCAATCCATTGGATTATATGAGGAGATCTTTCACATTCATAAAATAACGCGGGAACAATTCAAAGCCAGCTTTGATTATTATAGCTCCCGGCCTGATCTGTTTCGCCCGATTATCGATTCCCTCGCGCAAAGGAAATTTGAGGCACCACATGTTCGTCCCACTCACCCGGTTCGTAAAGACTCATTGACGAAACCGCTTCTCCGTAAGCGTCCGAAATGATAATTGCAAGTTTCTTAATTTTATTGTTAATTGATTTTATGAATAAAGTGGTATCAGATGCTGATGAAGCCATTAGCACTATTAAAGATGGTGATGTATTAATGCTGGGCGGTTTTGGTCTTTGTGGTATTCCGGAAAATTGCATTGCTGCATTAGTAAATAAAGGCGTCAAAGACCTTACCTGTATCTCAAATAACGCAGGCATTGACGATTTCGGAATAGGGTTGATGCTAAAGAAAAAGCAGGTAAGAAAAATGGTTTCTTCCTATGTCGGGGAAAACGCAGAATTTGAGCGGCAACTTCTGAGCGGAGAATTGGACGTAGAACTCATACCACAAGGTACTTTGGCGACGCGCTGTCTCGCTGCCGGCTACGGGATGCCCGCCATTTATACACCAGCTGGCGCGGGTACTGAAGTAGCGCAACAAAAGGAGATAAGAAGCTTTAACGGAAAAGAATATTTACTCGAGTACGCGTTCCAGGCCGATTATGCGCTGGTCAAGGCATGGAAGGGAGACACAGACGGTAATTTAATTTATAAAGAGACTGCAAGAAATTTCAACCCGCTGATGGCCATGGCGGGCAAGATAACTATTGCGGAGGTTGAGCAATTAGTTCCGCCAGGTGAGTTGGATCCCGATTTTATTCATACACCAGGGATTTATGTTCATAGAATTTTCCAAGGCAAAAACTACGAAAAAAGGATAGAACAGAAGACAGTCAGGAAGGCCAAATAGTTTGGCCCTCAGCCCATTAAAAAATGATTAAAGAAACAATGCCTATACTCAAATGCCACTAACGAAAGAACAAATAGCACTGCGAATAGCACGGGAATTAAAAGACGGGTATTATGTAAACCTGGGAATTGGTATCCCTACGTTGGTTGCTAATTATATCCCCTCGGGAATAAAAGTCGTTCTTCAAAGTGAAAATGGATTGTTGGGCATTGGTCCTTTTCCTGAGGAAGGGCAGGAAGATCCTGACCTCATCAATGCGGGTAAGCAGACAGTGACAACTGTTCCGGGCTCTGCCTTTTTTGATTCTGCCATGAGCTTCGGAATGATCAGAGCCGGCAAAGTTGACCTGACCGTGCTCGGAGCGATGGAAGTAAGCGAAACGGGGGACATTGCAAACTGGAAGATACCCGGCAAAATGGTAAAGGGCATGGGTGGTGCGATGGACCTGGTGGCCAGTGCAAAAAATATTATTGTGGCTATGGTGCATACAAACCCAAAGGGGGAATCGAAATTATTATCCCGTTGCACATTGCCATTGACGGGAACCCGCTGCGTCAAGAAGATCGTCACAGATCTTGCCGTTGTGGATGTTACCGAAAGCGGATTTAAATTGCTGGAAAGGGCGCCGGGAATTTCTGTGGATGAGATAAAGTCAAAAACAGAAGGGAAGCTAATAGTGGATGGTGAGATTCCTGAAATGAAGTTTTGAGGTTAGTGGGTCCTTACTACTCGATCAGGTTATTTTTTACGGCAAAGAAAACAAGCCCCGCGGTATTCTTACTGCCGAAACGCTCCATCAGCCGGTCCTTAATAGCCTCTACGGTGCGCGGACTGATCTCCATTTTTTGTGCGATCTCCTGGGCGGTGAACTCCATGCAGATATACCGGAGCACATCTCGCTCCTTGTCACTCAAAGTGATCTCGTTATTAAGCGAAGGGACCACCTTTTGCCTGGCGTGTGAGCGTTTCAGCAAAATGCGGTTAACAAAATTATTGAGATAGTATCCCTTTTCGTACACCTCCATTATGGCCCTGCGAATCTCCATGGGTTCTGCATTCTTCAACAGGTAGCCATTGGCTCCGTTTTCCATCAGGTGATAGACAAACCGCTCGTCTTCATACATGCTTAGCACTACTACGTAAATATGGGGATACTGCTTGCTTACAGCCTTTGTCGTCTCAATGCCATCTTTGCCGGGCATCCGAAGGTCCATCAAGATAACATCCGGCTGGGCGTCTGGAATACCGGCCAGTAATTCATCGCCGTTATCGGCTTCCAGAACGAACTTGATATTGGTATAAGGACGAAGTGAGAGAATTACCCCTTTTCTAAAAATTTTATGATCATCTGCAATAGCAACCTTAATGATTCCCATAGATATTAGGTATTCGTCAAAGTTAGTCAATTAAAATTCTCAGGATTCATACGGATCGTCTTTTGGCAGCTCAAGAGTGATCTTATAATAGGTCTGGGAAATGTCCTTTTCAAAATTGATGCTTCCATGGAGAACGCGCATTCGGCTGCTTATATTTTTCAGTCCCAAACCTATGTTACTCTTGGTCAGCTTTTCAAAATCGGACTGCACAATTCCTCTTCCGTCGTGATGAATACGGAGGTAGAATTTATCACCGTGTACATTTTCCGTTAGGTGAATAAAACTGGAATTGCTGTGTTTTAAAATGTTATTGATCAGCTCCTGTATAATGCGGAAAACCACCAGCTCTTTCTCCGGCTTTAGCCTTTCGCTGTAGTCATGAAATCGGCTGCTAGCGTTGATCGTACCCGAACCGCTGATCTTTTGAAAAAGGTCATTTACAGCCGATTCCAAACCAAAATTTTTCAATGTTGGCGGCATGAGGCTGTGGCTGATATTGCGGATCAGTTGGATGGTATCATCAATAATTTGCCTGGCCTGGTAGATAGACTGGAGCTGGGTGCTTTTGTCCTGGTTGACGAGATTCTCGTTTAAATAAAGTCGTGCAGTAGCCAGCAGAGGTCCGGCATCATCGTGCAGGTCGGCGGCAAGTCGCTGTCTTTCCTCTTCCTGAAGCTTTATAGAAGCAGTCAACATCATTTTTTGCTGCTCTAATTCCATGTCCTGCAATTTTTGCTGGTAGCGGATTACTCTACGTTGATGGAAAATAATAAACAGGATGAGTCCTATGACAAGCACCAGCATCCCCAGCGTACCTAAAAACAGTACGAGGGAAACATCGGAGTGGGTGGTGACTTGTAAGAAGAACATATTTTGGTTTTATGACAGTTCCTTGATATCCAAGTACGGTATGTCAGTGTTGGGCGGTTTAACAAACGGTTTCCGCACATACATTAATATACCGACGGTGAATAAAATATTTTTTATGATTT
>DASYSW010000523.1:0-5305 GCA_036002905.1 Chitinophagaceae bacterium | reverse complement strand
GTCGCAAAATCGGTTTTTAAATGACGGTGAAATAGTTCATTTGCACATGTTGAGCAGGAACTCGTTTGGTTTTATTCGGCTGAACATTTTTAATTTTTTGTCGGGACTAAATGCGATCGCTTGCTTAATAACATCCATTGTGATAACTGTTGCAAACTCCTTATCTAAACTGGCCAATGCGGTTTGATGAATAAGTTCAGCCGGAAAAATTTGCCCGTTAATTCCTTTTTTGTCAAAAGTGGCTGTTGCGTCCGCCACGAGAAAAGTTTCATACCCTAAATTCCCAGCCATCCTTGTAGTTGTTGAAATGCAATGGTCGGTAGTTAATCCGGCTATGACCAATGTGGTAATTTTAGCATTGTCAAGTTGGGACTGAAAATCGGTTCCAATAAAAGCGCTATTCACATTCTTTTTTATTATTTGCTCCCGTTCTGTTGGAGCTACCAGATCGTTGAATTGATTTCCGATATGGGTTTCATGAAGTGGAGAAGTTGGAATGGTAGAACAATGTTGCACATGAAAAACAGGCAATCTGTTATCCCGCCATACGTTCAGCAGTTCACTTGCCCTCAACTCAGCATCAGGGTTATTTCTCTGTCCTCCCCAATATATAATGTTTTCAAATCCTTTTTGAATGTCAATAAGAATTAATGCCGGGCCGCCTTGTTTATTTACATCCATGTTCCGATAGTTTCATTTTACCAATGTTCTGATAGTGCAAAGCAAGTTTGTTTAGCTGATAAAATAAAATACTTAATTTTGATCAACTGATAATTTATTTTGATTAGTATGGATATTCAGCGAATAAAAAATTTTCTTGTTTTATGCGACACCCTTAATTTCAGAAAGGCGGCAGAACAAATAAATATAGTTCAACCTGCTTTGAGCAGACAGATACAATTGCTGGAAAATGAAATCGGTGCCATGTTGTTTAACAGGAGTACTGGAGCTGTTACCCTAACGGAAGCAGGTATATTTTTTCAGAAAGAAGCGCAGAGGATTTTACAAGACCTGACTAAAATAATTATTCGCACCGGACAGGTGCATAAAGGCGAAGCGGGGGAAGTAAAGATTACCCATTCAAGTTCTGCGATGAACACCGTCGTACCTTCTTTTTTGGTAAGCGTGAAGCATAAATGGCCGGATCTTAAAACAATTGCGCAGGAAACCTCCAATTATCAGCAAATTGATATGTTGCTCACTCGGAAGACGGATATCGGTGTTGCGCCAAATATTGCTTTACCTCCGGAAGTGAGTTCCAAAGTCTTATATACCGAAAATTTTGTTTTAATCCTGCCTGGTAATCATCCTTTGTCGAAGAAGAAACTCAACGATCTCTCAGTCTTAAAAAACGAGACATTTATTTTGCCGCAGTTTTCCACGGGAGTTGGGTACGTGGAAACCATATTGCAGATTTGCCATGCATTTGGTTTTGAACCCAAAGTAGCGCATGAGTCGGCACATTCCATAGGTGTTTTGCGCCTGGTTGAGGCAGGTCTTGGCATTTCAATCGAACCTCTATCTTCAGTACGTGGCACAAATATGAATATCAAAGTCATTGAATTAAAAAATCTTTCTCAAAAAGTGTCAATGATTCTTTTTTGGTTGCGGGAGCGGGAAGAAGAATTGAGTAGGTTTATTAAGATGTTTTGAACGGAATTTGCGCGCAATTGAATCTGACGCCCTTAACGCTGAGAGTTTGAGCTCACGTGCCCGTTTCAGGAAGTCTCTTTTTGAAGAAAGATTATTTCCATCCGTAGAGATAAACGAATTCATCGTATCCAACAGGGCAGGAGTTGGCTGGCCATTTATGCCGGTCACTTGCATCGAAAGTTTCAATCCTGCGCGGATTTATATTATTTCGAAAATAATGTAAATGATTAAAACTTTAACCCATCTGAACCCCCATTCCCCCTCCGCTTGGATGCTGATATAGATCTCTTGGATAATTTTCTTCAGGATAATTTTTAAATGTTAATTTTATACAATAAAAAATTGTTTGAAGCGAATAACTTTCCTTTCAGTTTTTTTTGCCTTTTTTTATTTTCCTTTAAAGGCGCAATATACAAACGTATCCTATGATCATTATGATACGGAAAATGGACTTTCAAACAACGAAGTAAAAGATATTCTACAGGATGAAGAAGGCTTTATATGGATTGCTACCAAAGGGGGATTAAACCGTTTTGATGGAAAAGACTTCGTAAAATATTTTAGCGACGGATCTTATAATCACCTGCCTTCCAATGATGTAGTTCGAATTCGATCTTTACCCCATCACCGTCTTGTAGTTGGTACCAACCGGGGTATTGGAATACTTGACACACATACTGGCCTTTCTCAACAATTAATTATTCCTTCTGCTGATGAACTGAAAATAAATACCAACTGGATTACTGATTTGTTAGTAGACAGTAAAAATAATATTATTGCTACTACCTACACAGGGGTATATTTATTTGATTCATTACTGCATCTTGTTTTCAGATACGATGCCTTTTCCATTGCAGATATCGGCAAAAAAAGAATTTTGTTTGGGTACGTTCTTGATTTCTTAAACGATAGAACTGTGATTGTGCAAGGCAGTGAGAAACTTCTTTTGCTGGATTTAAAAATCAAAAAACTAGAAAAAGTTGATAGCATTAATGATATCATTTTAAACAGGTGGAATTATAATCCATATTTACTGCTAAAATTGAATCACAAAAACCAAGCCTTCCTGGTTGACTTCAGTAAACGGATACATAAGCTTACCTTAAATGTGATAAATTTTACCGATAGTAAAATTGCCAACTACTCAATGCCTTTTTCAATCGCAAATGAAATATCCTGGAAAAGCAAATTGTTATTTTTAAACGACAGCTTATTTGCTATTAATAGCAGTTTTCAAAATGGCCTTTATTTATTTAAAATCGATTCGACAAAGACATCCGTGGAATTAGAGGGAAATCTACTTACCGGTATACAATGCAATTGGTCTATTGTTGATAAAGATAACAGGCTATGGGTTGGAACCGATAAAGGGCTGTATAAGCAATCATTTCGTAAAAGTGCTTTTCATAACTTCCAGACGCCTGCAATAGGTAAGAATAGCGATATTGACAATTACGTTAATGGCTTTGCCCGTGTATCGGATAAACTAATTGTAAGCAGCTTTTCGCAAGGACTTTTGGTGTACGATTCAAATGAACGATTCATTCGAAGAATCAATCTGGAGAAATTTAACGCATACAACCTTCCCTGGGACATTACCGCATATTCAAAAGACAGCTTTTTGGTACCAACACAAATCGGGCTTGTACTGTTGTCACATAAGACTGACAAAGTCAAAAAATTTTGGCGGCAGGGCCTGCCAGTTGTTCTTGATAGTGTAGCTATCACAAACACTTTTATAGATAGTCATCATCAGCTTTGGATTGGCCTGGGTAGTGGACAGGGCGTATTGATGATGAACATGGAAAGTCGGATATGGAAACATTTTTGTCCAGCGGGTGTAAATTCATTTCCTCTTCGCTACCCTGTGTCTATAAGTGAGGATTTGCGGGGGAACATCTGGATGTCGGGTAAAGAAGGGATAACCAGGTGGAGCTGGGACAAAAAAATATTTGACACTTTAGTTAAAAAGATAGCAGGTTCTCTTGATGATATATCAGGGCAATGGATTTATTCAACCACAGATAAAGAAAGCAATTTATGGATATGTCCTGAAGATTTTGTTTTAATAAAGTGGAACTTACAAACAAATCAAATTAAAGTTTTTCAAAAACCTGCTAATTTTATTCCTTTCAGCAGCGCTCAAATATTTGGGCCTTGGAATAGTCAATTATGGATACAGACAAATGTAGGCCTGCTTGCTTTCAACATACTTTCGGAAAAGTTTACTTTATTAAGAAAGACAAATGGCTTACCCGAAGATAATTTAATTGGGGGCAGAATATTTTATGATTCAACATCAAATCGTATATATGCAGGATTTAACAACGCATTTACCTGGTTTCATCCCGATGAGATCTTCTATAGAAATCTATCCGCTGTTATTTATATCACTGGAATCCGTAAAATGGGAGACACGTTATCATACACCCGAAAAAAGGATTTTGAATTTTCGTACGATAATAACTCTATCAACATAGGTTATACGGAAATTAATTTTGAAGATGGCGAATCCAATACCTATGCATATCGCCTGTTTGAAAGTAAACCATCACCATGGATTAATGTTAGTAAGGAAAAAACGTTGAATTTCGTAAATCTAAAGCCAGGAGATTATACCTTTGAGGTAAAAGGAATTCTTTCAGACGGAACAGAAAGCGCACAACCTGAAAGAATTGTGTTTACTGTTTCTCCCGCTTTTTATCAAACCTGGTGGTTTTATTCATTTTGGATTATTGTTACGGTTTGTGGCGCATACGCCTTGTATCGCTACCGTATTAACCAGTTACTGCGTGTACAAAAAGTGCGAAACAATATATCATCCGATCTTCATGATGATATTGGAGCCAAGCTCACGAATATTAATATTCTTACTATGTTGGGCAGGCAAAATGTGCAGCAACCCGAACTTACTTCATCTTATTTAAATCGTATTGCAGATGAAATACAATTATCTGGTGAAGCGCTTGATGATATTGTTTGGAGCATTAACAGCAATAATGATTTACTCCCGGAAGTTATTGCCCGTATGCGTCGTTATGCCGCTGATATATTTGATAATGCCAATATCTCCTTTCAATTCAATGCCGATAAGCAACTCAGCAGTCGCACGTTGAATATGGAGCAACGCCGGGACTTATTTTTAGTGTATAAAGAAGCGATAAATAACATTCAGAAACACGCTCAGGCTTCTATTGTAGATATAAATTTAACCCGGGAAAAAAAATATCTCTGCCTCACCGTCGCGGATAATGGGAAAGGATTCGATGTTGTGCAACCTACATATCGTAATGGTTTAAAAAATATGTGCAACCGGGTTGAAAAATGGAAGGGGCGTTTTACTATTCTTTCCTCTCCAAACCAGGGAACTACAATAACCGTATGGCTGCCAGGAAAATAGACTCACCTTTAAAGGGGATATTTTTATAGTAAATGATGAGTAGCTTTATATTTTATTATGCCAGTAACCATTATCATTTTTGAAGACAACGAATCGTTAAGAGAATCCTTAGTGGTTCTCCTGAATAGTTCGTCAGAATATAAAGTGATGGCCGATTATAATCATTGCGCTGAAACGGCAAATATTATCCGTCGGCTTAAGCCCGATGTAGTCATTATGGATATTGACCTCCCTGAACAATCAGGCATTGAA
>DASYSW010000522.1:0-4851 GCA_036002905.1 Chitinophagaceae bacterium | reverse complement strand
ACCAACGAGAAACTATAGCACAACTGAATTAAATCAAACACGATGATAGAAATGATCAGGAAAATTTTTGGTGTCGGTCGAAAGGCCGACTTGAAGGAACTAGTAAATAGCGGGGCTCAAATTATTGATGTCCGAACAAGGGAAGAATACCAGCGGGGGCACCTTACTGGCTCTGTGAACATTCCGTTGCAAAGTCTGTCACATCATCTCTCAAAAATCAGGAAAGACAAACCAGTTATTACTTGTTGCGCTTCCGGAATGAGAAGTGCATCCGCGAAAACGTACTTACAGTCCCATGGTTTTTCGCAGGTGTACAACGGCGGCGGATGGCTGAGTTTGAAGCATAAAAATTCTCAATTCATCCGCATTATTGAAAAACGGGAGGGTAAACAAAATAGTTAAGATCGATGGAAGGCGTAGAAAAAACAAAAACATTCTCAGAACTGATTTCGTCAGACAAACCTGTGCTGGTAGACTTTTCTGCCGGTTGGTGCGGCCCCTGCCAGATGATGGAACCAATCCTGGAAGAATTGAAGAGGCGAATGGGTGATAAATTGAGCGTTATAAAAGTAGACATTGATAAGAGCCCCTTGGTAGCGTCCTCATTCAATGTACAAGGAGTACCTACCCTTATATTATTCAGGAATAAGGAAGTGAAATGGAGGCAAAGTGGACTTCTTGCGACAAATTATTTAGAACAGATCATCAATCAACATCTATAGGGTTCGAAAAGGTTTCAAGAAATGACCCTTATAAAGTCACTCCGGCTATAACGATTATTGGTGCAGGACGTTTACTATTTCGGTTCCCACCCTTTTTCATAACTGCGTTGCCACAAAGCCATTGCTTCTTTGTTGTCTTTTATGTGGCCGTTTGAGGGGTCACAATGCAGCGTTGCGCCTGTGCGTTGGGCAATATTTGCAAGATGGCAAAGCAGAACACTTTTATGTGCTTCTTCCATCGGAGAATGAACAGTTGTCTCACCCTTTACCGACTTGATAAAATTATCAAAATGAAAAAGATCGAGATTACCGCTGGTAGTTACCGGGTTTGTAGGATCAGGTTTTACATCTGAAGTCATTTCCCTTACTAATTTGTTATCTGGATCAAAGATCTTATAACCATCACCAGCGCCCGCTATCAATGTTCCTCTGTCCCCATAAATAATAAATCCTCTTTCTTCACCATCAAGCGGAATGTTATTGCAACTGCGACCTTCCCAACTTATTGTTGCCTTCTCGCCAAATTCAAAACTGGCTACCTGTGTGTCTGGTGTTTGCCAATCATCTTTAAATGCATAACGACCTCCTGACGATGTAGCCTTCGTTGGAAAATCAACACCCAAAAACCAGCGACAACAGTCAACTTCATGTGTTCCATTATTACAGGCTTCACCGGTACCCCAATGCCAGAACCAGTGCCAGTTGTAATGAACCAAATTATCGTGGTAATCTTTTCGCGGCGCGGGTCCCTGCCACAATTCAAAATCAAGTGTTGACGGCACCGGAACTTTTTTCCCGAAGCCAATTGATTTACGATTATTCGTGTACCAGGCTTTTCCAAAGTAGGTGTTACCTAATAACCCACCATGCACTTCTTTTGCCACTGCATTCAGGTTTGGATATGAGCGCCGTTGATTGCCCATTTGCATTTGTTTGCCATATTTTTTAGAAGCTTGAATCAGCAACTCCCCTTCATGCGGGTTATGACCGCAGGGCTTTTCAACATATACATGTTTACCGTGTGTAACACCCAAAATAGCAGCTGGAGTATGCCAGTGATCAGGCATGGCAATAATAAGAGCATCGAAATCATTTTGGGCAACCAGTTTGCGGATATCTTTTACAACCTGCGGTTTTCGGGGAGCACCTTTCAAAGCATCCAATCCATTTTGAATCGCTTTTTCTTCTACGTCGCAGATGTAAGCCACCTCCGCATCGGGCAAACTTGCAAATGATTTAGCTAAATAGTTACCCCGGCTGTTTACCCCCGATACGGCAACAATTACTTTGTTGCTTGGTGCTTTCTTCCCAAATACAGGGAAATTCAGAATAGTTATTCCTGCAGTTGCGACGCCTGCATTTTTTATAAATTTTCTTCGATGCATTTTTTCAGATTATAGTTGATTACTACTTATTACTTAACTTATAACAGATTATTCCCACCTACTGACCACTGACCATTCACCACTCACCCTTTCGCTATTTCAACTCCCTAATCTTAATGCTCCGAAAGCTGACTTCATTCCCGTGATCCTGCAAAAGAATATGACCCTTTGGCGCCTCACCAAAATGGTCCCACACTTTGTATTTACTTATTGCAACCAAATCACGAAAGGCTTGCGACCCACGTTCATATTCCAATACTTTTACACCATTTAAATAATGCTCCACGTGATTGTTTGGATAGACAATAATTCTTCCTGTGTTCCATTGACCGATCGGGTGAACAAATCTTTCCTGTTTTTGCGCAGGAATGAGGTCGTAAAGGGAAGCAAGTTTTCTATTGCCATTTATGCCCATTTTTGCATCAGGATGACCTATATCGTCAAGCACCTGGTACTCCAACCCGATGGCCGAGCCCGTGTTGTGTTCCTTCAATGTTACGAAGTATTTTACGCCACTGTTGGCGCCCGGTGTCAATTTAAATTCAAAAGAAAGATCAAATGCACTGAACAGGTCCGTTGTTACAATATCACCGCCCACTCCACCTTCCTTTCCTTCAGAAGCAAGAACCCTCAGCACTCCATCTTTTATCTGCCAACCTCTATCGGGGAAACCATCTTTATATGCACCCTTCCATCCCTTTGCATCAACACCGTCGAATAATAATCTCCATCCATTCTTTTTTTCGTATGCTGTTAAATTGTTTGGAATTATATTCATCACGTAAACAGTTTTTGGGAAATCTGCCGAGGGTTTTACGAGCGGCCTCAACCTGATATTTTTAAAATAAACTTTCTTACCAGCATCTTCCGGTTTGCCCACTGCGTGAACTTGCAAGCCGATGAATCCACTTTTATCAAAAGTATCAACCAATTCAGCCGCGGGAACTCCATTGATCCAGGTGCGAATTGTGTTTTCAAAACATTCGACTTTTATTTTATTGTACTCATGCAATTTGAAAGCGCTTTGTGCACCATGATTCAAACTCAAAGGATACAACCAATCTCTTCTGCCTTCATCATAGATCCCTGCCGTCCATTTACGTGACGATGGATCGAGCTCATACTGGTAGCCAAAAACTTTTCCTTTTCCATTGTTGCCATTGGTATCTACATGGCTCCGCAGTTGAATGCCGGAGTTGGATGTGGTATCATCAATCTTTGCTTCCAGTTCCAAAACAAAATTGTCGAACTCATTCTCAGTGATCAAAAAGCTGTTTGACGAAGCCACGACCGTCGTCCCGACGATTGTTCCGTTCTCAACTTTATAATCAGCATCGCCGGCGCCTTTTTTCCATCCGTCAAGCGTTTTGCCGTTAAAGAGGTTGATCCATTTGCCGGAGGTCTGAGCGCTGGAAAAATAAGACAATACTATTGCAAGAAAAATACAAACAGGTTTCATGTGGCAAGAGTTTCTGGAAAGTTATGATTTTTGGAAATGAAAAGACGTTTGATTATTACCAAAGCATCCAGGAAGATTAAGTCACACTATTGGAAAACACTTCTCGGAATTTTCCCCTTTTCACACGGCTTTTTTCTCATGGTTTTGCTTTTTCATTGATGGATATTTGTGCCCTATCCGGATTTTATTTAGCCAACAGCCTGTGAGATATCCAGGAGTCATGAACGGAGGACAAAGCGAAAAGAGCGCTTAGGACACCTTTTTGAGGGACGTATAAGGGATGGTAGGCTGGAAGGTGGGGGAGGGAGGGCCCCGCAGGGGCAGTAAGAAATGGCAATTGGTCAATACTAAACAAGAACTGAGAACAGAAAAACACCTCGCGTTTAAAATCGCAATATCTCTCCCATGGCTTAATACTCGCTCAATCCCTTGCGCAAGCTTAGATAAGTCCCCATAGTTTGATAACTAAAGAATATCCGATGTGCACCGAGCCTGCAATGATTACAGCCCCAAAAGAAAGTCCTTAAGAAACGAATAATCGATGTCCATCTTAGTTGCCGTTTTTTCTTGATCCATGATCGCTTCAACGGACTTTGGCAGAGGGATTTTTTCACCAACCAAGGGTTCCACAACATCGTAAAATTTAACGGGGTGTGCAGTTTCAACAAAGAAACCTTTGATGCCGGGATTATCTTGAAGATATCTATCCAAAGACAAATAGCCCACGGCCCCGTGTGGATCTAACAGATACTTATCTTCCTTGTAAACTCGCTTGATCGTTTCCCTGGTTTCTTCGTCTGTAATGCTATACGCTGAGAGAATTCTTTTTAGTTCTGAAATATCCTCTTCAAATATTTCAAGTATCCTTATAAAATTGTTGGGATCGCCAACGTCCATCGCATTCGAAATAGTAGCAACTGTTTTTTTGGCTTGATAATTTCCTGTTTTTAAAAACTCCGGAACTGTATCGTTTACATTACAAGCTGCAATAAAATGCTGCACCGGCAACCCGGAGGCATGGGCAAGGATGGCTGCGCAGATATTTCCAAAATTTCCGCTGGGAACAGAAATAACGGGTGGATGTTTTTTCTCAGGCCATTGCTTCCAGGCAAGGAAATAATAAAACTGCTGAGGTAACCAGCGCGCAACATTTATTGAATTAGCAGACGTCAAAAATAATTTCTGATTGATCTCAAAATCAGAAAAGGCCTGTTTTACCAATTGTTGACAGTTGTCAAAATTTCCATTTACTTCCAGTGCATGAATATTTCTGCGAAGCGTCGTC
>DASYSW010000521.1:0-9458 GCA_036002905.1 Chitinophagaceae bacterium | reverse complement strand
AGGTAGGAACACCGGAAATAGATGTTACATTTTCCTTGATCGTATTTGCAGCCAGCTTTTCGATCTTACTTTCCCATTCATCCATCAGCGCGATACTTAGGTCGGGTGTTCGGAGCCAGTGCGCCCAAAATGGTGAATTTTGTAGTAACACAGCACTAAGATCTCCGTACTGAACTTCGTGATTGAATTTATGGATAGTATGACTTCCCCCTATCACAAGTCCCTTCCCGGTTAACATCTCTGATTCAGGTTTGAAATTATAATACATTGTCAATACATCCTTGGCTGCTTTGTAGTGTGCATCTTCAAGGCTTTCCTCGCTTACGGGGATAAACTTGCTTTTCTCACTGGTGGTGCCACTGCTTTTTGCAAACCAGTAAACAGGTGTGTTCCAAAGTATATTTTGTTCCCCATTCATGATGCGTTGAATATAAGGTTTGATGTCGTCGTATTCATGAATGGGAACAGCTTGCTTATACGATTTTATGTTGAAGAGTTTTGAAAAATTATACTTGCGTCCAAACTCGGTATATTGTGCGGAGGTCACCAGGTCCTGCAAAACTTCGCGCTGTGCATCAATTGGATTGTTCTTCCAGCCTTCAATGCGCCAGAGCCTCATACGGGCAAGTGAAGATATTGCAGGACTCAGCAGCTTCATATATACTCAAAATAAGAAATTTGTCAAACTATTGATCAAAATCCTTGATTGATAAATACAAATGAAAACGACTGTCACAGCGATCCTGCAAAACTATCAACCGAAGTTTCACCAGGTTGTTTCTTTTCATGCTGAGAAAGATCAACTTGTATTGATGGATTTTACGAAAGACAATGAAGCGCTCTCAGAAGAACTGGTAAATAATACACAGCTTTTTGCCAATTATATAGCCTTGAAGCTGCAATCTGCCAATGCGAAATTTGGGATCGGCGGGTACAATGAATATCGGGAGTTATACAGCCGCAGCAGGGTCTTTGATCCGGAACCCGGTGAGGAACCGAGAAGATTACATTTGGGAATTGATATTTGGGGAAAGCCATACACAGCAGTCATGTCTCCGTGGGATGGCATAGTGCACAGTTTTGCATTCAACAATCGTTTTGGAGACTACGGCGCAACTCTCGTTCTCAGCCATAGTATTGAAGAAGTCTCATTTCATACCTTGTATGGTCACCTTAGTTTGAATTCAATAAAGAATTTCCGGGAAGGTGAAAATGTAAGAAGAGGAGATGTGATTGGTGAATTTGGCATTCCCATGGAAAACGGACAATGGCCACCACATTTACATTTCCAGGTTATTATCGATATGGAAGTCCCGATAGCTATCGGGAGGAGAGGTGATTACCCTGGCGTCTGCAGCCTTTCTGAAAAAGAAAGATTCCTGGACAATTGCCCCGACCCCGACTTAGTACTGGGGATGATGAAGTATGTATTATGATCTCACGACCACATCCCGCTGCAAACAGACAAGCCTAATAGTAAAATAATACCTGCAGACAACAATAATCCTTTGCCAATTTCCTTTGTCCGTGTGCGGCTTGCCAGAATACCACCAACAACTAATTCCACCGCCAGTGACGTAACGAAGAAACCTAAAACAAAAAATAAGGCACTGAAATCGTAATCCCTGTCACTCCTCATAAAATTCTGACCAATAAAAACAAGGAGCAAAAACAATAACACGTTCGCGCCAATGAAAAGAAGAGTATAGAGTATTATTTTTTTCATTGATTGTTCAGTAGAAATTATTCTTTTAATTAAACATTGAGCATGTTAAGAATCCCATTAAAAGGAGGAGGGCAGAAGAAATCGATAGTCCCTTTGCAACGTTACCATCTTTAAATAGTGTAAGGAGAGCTCCCAAAATTAAACCTAATATTCCAAGTCCAAGATTCACGGTGCCAAATGTTGTCAAAAAGCTATCGCTACTGCCGGAGGACATAAATAATGAAATCATCAATGAGATCACGATTTCTCCGGCCAGGTATGGCAATACTTTTTTCATGCAAATGATTTCTCTATTTGAGACTGCAATTGGGTTACGTAACTTTCTTTCTCGTCCCTGTAAAACAAATTCATGGTTTCAAAAGGTATGATGCGGCCATCTTTATTTACTATGTGCACGCAACTTTTCTTAATGGCTCTTACATCAAAGTCATAAGCATCAATGAATCGCATAATGATGATTCGAAAAAGATTGTCATAGCTAAGCCCCGGGGCATATATATCCGGTAAACAGCAAAGGAGTTGTTTAAAATTCTCCTGGACCCGGTCGACAGAAATGCCCGTACTAAAGATTTTTAACAGATGCTGATGCAATTCAGTGTCCTGCTCATACACGATCGTGTTGCGGCTATTATTGAGTAAATGAGCAGGATCGACATACCTCGTCATGGGAAAAACCTGGCCTCCCAGTTTTAATGCGTAACCCATTACAAGAGCATCGGGATTGCAAGGAACAGGTATCAGGTCATTCGACTGGAAAACTGAAGTTTGTTCAAGGATCTTTTTTCTGACGTCTGTCATGGTGATCCGGTCAGACGCTGGATTGAAATTTTCAAGTCTGCCGGCAATTTGCGTTGGCTGAAAAGTAACACCTCTTACACACGGCTGCTTTAACGCAAATTCAATGATTGATCCTATTTCATCATCATTCACATTTTTCTGCAGGGTAACTACCAGTGTGGTTGAAAGATTTAACCGGTTCAAATGTTCCAGCGCTTTTACTCTTATTTCGCTAAGATCTTTTCCTCTGAGTTGAGTCAATGCCGCCGGTTTGAATGAATCAAATTGAAGATATATTTCAAAATCGGGCATGTAGGATGCAAGGCGTTTGGTAAATTCAAAATCTTTTGCAATTCTAATCCCATTCGTATTCACCATCAGGTGACGGATCGGTTTCTTTTTTGCAATATCCAGGACCTCAAAAAAATCTGGATGGATAGTTGGTTCGCCGCCGCTGATCTGGACCACATCAGGGTTCCCTTCGTTTTTGACAATAGTGTCCAGCATGTTTTCAATTTCTTCTACTGTGCGATGGCGGCCGTAGTGAGGGCTACTCATCGCATAACAGGTCGGGCAGGTGAGATTGCAGCGGTCGGTAATTTCAACTATTGTCAAACAGCTATGTTGTTCGTGGTCCTGGCACAGGCCGCAATCATAAGGACAACCATAATACGTCTTTGTATTGAAATGCAAAGGCATTTCAGAGGCCTTGTTATAGTTGCGAATATTTTTGTAGTATTCGATGTCAGTAGCGATCAGCACTTTTTGAAAACCATGTTCACTGCAATTCTTTAGCATATACACATTGCCCGATTCAAAAACGATCTTTGCGTCTACTCTTTTAAGACACACAGGACAAAGGCTCAATGTAAAATCGTAATAGGTATAAGGACGTTCAGGCATAGGAGGCAAGCAATTTTTTTGGTCGAATAATATATGGCAGATAATATAATAAGCCCCCGATACAGGTTAACTGGATCGTTGATAGGCCAATATTATAGGTATAATGCGGTTTGATAAAATCAAGTAAGAAGCGAAAACCAAGATAAGCTATCATAAATAATTTGAATAAGGCTCCTTGTTCAAGGGAAAACTTTTTTTGAACTGACCGGAAGCACACCCAGAGTACCAACAAAAAAATAATTTCATAAAGACAAACCGGGTGTCTTGGGTATCCATCACCCAAATTCATTCCCCATGGCAATGTTGTTGCGGTGCCGTATGTTTCCTCATAAACACCCATGGAAAAACAACCTATGCGGCCAATGACAAGAGCAAGTATGATCGGATAAACAAACAGGTCGCCGGATGCCTGTCTTTCCCTGATAATCTTTTTTACAATTTCAACTCCTGCCAGGCCTCCAAGAAAACCTCCCAATACAGTTTTGTTTTGATAGAAATAAAAAAGAAGATTGTCGGCCTTATTTATTTGAGTAGGATCTTCCAATCCTCCGATCAACCTGCTTCCTGCCAGTGCACCCAATATAGCGCCGATGATTATCCATGTCCTGTTTGGCGTATTGATCCCATCACCCCGCTTCTTTCTTAGCCATAAAAAATACCTGAATCCAATAAAGAAGGCCAGCAATTCAAAGACGACGTGCAATAATATCTTCGTTGAACCAATTTCTATATAGACCGGAAATTTCAAAAATCAAAGGGTTTATTATTTGACCCACACGCTCAGATCGGGATAGATTTCGTAAGCGATAATACCAACTTTTTTTGCAAGAAAGACCTTATAGGGTCCTGAAATTTTGTAAGTGGCCGCTGTATCCCTTGTAATAAGCTGGACATCACTAAACGTTTTGCCTCGGACATTCAATGAAGGATAATAATGGCTGTGAGTGAGAGAATCATTAAATACTAAGCCCGTATCAGCAATATGAGTCGCCTGGCAGTTAAACTGGTAAAAGTCCAAAGAAATGCTTTTCGGCGACGTACCATAAATTGATAGCTGGAATTTCCGGTTATAAGAAGAATATAGTTCGTTTGAATACATATAGCAATGAGCCATGCAACTGCCATTGGCGCCGAAACATCCCTGGCTGATTTCGTAAGACGCTGACCGGTCAGCATAGAGGTTGAATGTGTCGGATACGGAATTATTCCAAAATATCACCTGGTCGCCGCTATTATAGGGGAACCATTGGTTAAAATTTGTATCATTAAACGCAGGACACGGAACTTGCTTGCATGAACAGGTAGTACAATTATCAAAGAAAACCATAGTAAGAAAAAGGCAAAGAGAAAAAATGAATCTCATGTTCTTGCAGGGCGCCATTTTTTATTTGGTGACACTTTGATGCCTTTTTGCTAATTTGGTTTATTATGCATGCAAGATTATTTTTATTCCTTCTAATTGCTTCTTCTTTTATAATGGGTCAGGGTCAACAACCAAAACCTTTACGCATTGGTATTGCGGGCCTCACACACGATCATGTAGGCTGGTTACTAAGCCGGGCACACGACAGCGATATAGAAGTCGTTGGCATCGCTGAAAAAAATCGTGAACTCGCGAAGAGATACTTGAAGAAATATAATTTATCCATGGATCTGGTGTATTCTTCATTGGAAGAAATGCTGGATAAATCCAAGCCGGAAGCCGTTTGCGCCTTTAATAGTATTTACGAACATCTTGAGGTTGTCAGGGCCTGTGCCCCGAGAAAGATCAATGTGATGGTAGAGAAGCCGCTTGCCGTGAGTGTGGATCATGCAAAGCAAATGGAGGCGTTGGCATCAAAGTATAAGATTTATTTGCTGACCAATTATGAAACGACCTGGTATGGCAGTAATGCTAACGTGGTCCAAATGCTTGACTCTATCGGCGACCTGAGAAAAATAGTTGTGCACGATGGTCACCAGGGCCCAAAGGAAATTGGTGTGAGTAAGGAATTTTTTGACTGGTTGACAGACCCCGTAAAGAACGGCGGGGGAGCAGTGATCGATTTTGGATGCTATGGTGCCAATCTTATTACCTGGTTAATGAAAGGGGAAAAACCGTTGTCCGTTTTTGCAGTACTGCAGCAAATCAAACCGGATATTTATCCAAAAGTCGATGATGAAGCAACGATCATTGTTACCTACCCAAAAACGCAGGGAATTATCCAGGCATCATGGAATTGGCCCTTTGGAAGAAAAGACATGGAGATATATGGACAACATGGCTATGCCATTTCCGATCGCATCGGAATAAAAACAAAAACATCGCCTGATCAGAAAGAAAATTACCAGGCCGTGCCTTCGCCTCCCCGTCCTTTTAATGATCCATTTGCCTATTTAGCTGCAGTAATACACGGCGAAGTCGCTGTTAAGCCAACAGATCTTTCTTCTTTGCAAAACAATATGATCGTTGTAGAAATTTTAGAGGCTGCAAGAAAGTCAGCAAAAGAAGGGAAGGTCATTTACCTGAAATAGCCCATTTATTTCTCACTGATTTCACAGATGAGCACAGATTCTTACAGCTCTAATCCGTGAAAATCCGTGAGCAACAAACTCGTGAGTAGTAAGGGGGCCACAGGGTTATGAGACGAAGTATTTATTAAAGCAAAGTTTCCGCAATAGACTTCCATTCCTCTGTTAGTGTTTGATCCGGCCTGCTCTTTCCGGCTCTTCGATACCAGTAGTCAGCATTTCCAATATCGCCCTCTTTGCGATGAAGATAAGCGTGTATCCAGGCAGCCGTCTTGTCCTCTATATTCTGAATGATCTCGTGTGATCTGTTCCAGTCACCTTTTGCATCATACCACAGAGATTGGAGATACCCCGACAGATTACCTGGAGGAGAAGAATCACTCACACTTTTTTGAAACTCCTCAACTGTCATTTTACTTTTTTAGAAGTTTGAAAGCATGGTTCCATTGATTGCGAAGAAAACCGGGAATACACCACAGAATACAAAGTGGTTCAATTGCTCTTGCAGCTTCAACTTTCCCCATGTCTTCCGTCTCATGTCCGAAAGAATCAAGGATCGCAGTCACCGTTTTTTTCGCGGCTTCATCATTGCCACAAATGAACATGGTGGGTTTTGTTCCTGAAAACTTTGGTTTGTACATCACAGCATTACCCACACTATTAAATGCTTTTACAAATTTTGCATCGGGCAGAGATTTTTGAAGATCCTCCATCAGGGATCTGTCGAGACTGGTAAAAAATTTCAGTACACCATTTTCAGGAGGGGCCTTTGCAATCGGGTTGGTTGTATCTATCACTATTTTATTCGAAAAATTTTCTTTGCCCGCCTGTTCAATCACTTTCGCCGCCACATCACCGCTAACCGCAAGCACGATCAATTCTCCAAATTTTGCCGTGTCAGCAAATGATCCCAGTTTAGCAGTGGGGCTTGACCCCTGCCATTTTACAAGACTTTCTTTTGATGTGTCTCTTGTGCCGATCATCACCTCATTGCCTTCGGCCAAAAATGCCTTACCGAGGGCCTGGCCCACAACAGATGATCCGAGTATACCCACTTTCATATCAGTTCCCTCCGTCGCTCTTTTTGTGAAAAAATAATTTTAGCTCTTCAACAAATCTTTTCAAATAAAGTTTGAATATTCCCGTTGGTTTCAAATTAACTTCATGAAAATTTCTTTTGATGCGTTACATTCTTATGTTCTCAACCTTGTTCATTGGAGCCCTGCTTCCAGTGCAGGCTGTTCTGAATACGAAGTTAGGTAAACAGACAGGCGGGCCGTTGATCAGCTCTACGCTCAGCTTTCTTGTTGGACTCATTGTTCTTTTAATCATTAACCTCGTTGCCAACTACAATGCTCTTTCAAACATGAAACTCTTATCTGTTTCCCCTTGGTATCTCTGGACGGGAGGTTTACTGGGAGCTATTTATGTAAGCTGCATAATATTTATCAACCAGCAACAAGGCGTTGCACTTACATTTGCACTGGCGGTGGCGGGACAAATTTTTATATCGCTGCTGATCGATCATTTTGGTTTACTGGGCGCTTATGTTCGTCCCATGTCGATACCAAAGATCATTGGAGCATTACTGATCATTGCCGGTCTTGTCTTAATAAAAAAATAAGTAGGATAGTGCATGAGCAATCCAAATTTACATACTGATAAATCCCAGTTGACACCTGTTGAAAAGGAGTTTGAAAACACCATACGTCCAAAAGAAATTGCCGAATTCTCAGGGCAGCAACAAATCATCGACAATCTGAAGATCTTTATTAAGGCAGCGAAGATGCGGTCAGAGGCCCTTGATCATATATTATTTCATGGGCCGCCCGGTTTGGGGAAAACGACTTTATCAAGAATTGTGGCGAATGAATTAGGAGTGAACATAAAAGAAACCTCCGGCCCCGTAATTGAAAAGCCGGGCGATCTCGCCGGTCTGCTTACTAACCTCGAGCCACATGACGTTTTATTTATTGACGAGATACACCGACTGAGTACGGTCGTGGAAGAATACTTATATGCTGCGATGGAAGATTATCGTATCGACATCATGATCGACAGCGGACCTAGTGCTAGAAGCATACAGCTCAACCTGAATCCGTTTACACTGATAGGCGCCACAACACGGAGCGGTTTACTCACGGCACCATTGCTTTCACGATTTGCTATTAAATCACGACTCGAGTATTATTCTGCAGAAACGCTTCAAAAGATCATTAACCGGTCGGCAAATATCCTGGAGGTAAGGATCACATCAGATGCTGCTAAAGAAATTTCTGGCAGAAGCCGCGGCACCCCGAGGATCGCTAACGGGTTATTGAAAAGGGTAAGAGATTTTGCGCAGGTGCTGAGCAATGGAGTGGTTGATCTTACCATTACGCAACATGCCCTGAAAGCACTGAATGTCGACGAGTATGGACTGGATGACATGGATAACAAAATTCTTCTCACTATTATCGAAAAATTCAAAGGCGGTCCAGTCGGCATTACAACCATTGCAACAGCGGTTGGCGAAGAACCGGGAACACTTGAAGAAGTTTACGAGCCCTTTCTGATCCAGGAAGGGTTTCTTCAGCGTACGCCAAGAGGAAGAGAAGCAACCGAAAAGGCATATCGCCATCTCGGAAAAATTTTTAAAGGCAAAAGCGGCGAGGGACTCCTTTTCTCCTAGCATTACCTGCGTTCAATTTCTTAAATTTAAGAAGCAATCCCACCAATGA
The DNA here is from genome assembly GCA_036002905.1 of Chitinophagaceae bacterium. Lineage (GTDB taxonomy): Bacteria > Bacteroidota > Bacteroidia > Chitinophagales > Chitinophagaceae > VBAU01. The sequence goes on along the minus strand of DASYSW010000521.1, from coordinate 821 downwards.
TCGCCAGGGCATGTCATATGCTGTTGATAATAGCTCTCATTATTATGAGCGGCGTCCGAGTGCAAGCTCAATCATTCAACCCCAATTACAATTTTAAACACCTCAATGTCCAAAATGGGCTGACTCAAAATATCGTATACCATTTTTTGCAGGACAGCCGGGGTTATATGTGGGTCGGCACTCACAACGGGCTTTCATTGTATGATGGAATTAAAGTGATCAATTTTGTACATGACGATCAAAACAGTAAGTCTATTGCGAGGAATTTTATATCGGGCATTGCAGAAGATTCTTCGGGGCAGGTATGGGTAAGTAATGAAAACGGGATAGAGCGGTACAACAGGCCAGATAATTCTTTTACCCACTTCGGTGTTGACCAGCCTGACGGAAGAAGAAATTATACATACTGCCAGCTTCTTGGATTTGTTTCTGCAGACGAACTCTGGTTCCTCGAAACTGAAAAAAGGACGATCAATTTTCTGGATACAAAGACGGGGAAGACCTCATTTGTCTCCGGGCTGGATGCTACCAATGCTCAGTTTTATAAATCATCCGGGCAAACAATACATATCTGGTCATCGTATGATAAAGGGACAATTCACCAGGTATATAAGAATAAAAAACTAATTGAGCAGCAGTCATATTTTTCCGGTAAAGGACAAGGCGTAAATGCGCCGGGGTTGGAAATCAGTCACGTTTTTCAGCAAAATGATTCGGTTGTCTGGCTTTCTGCAAATGAAGGGTTGGTGAGATTAAACCCTTTGACGAATGCATACAGGGTTTATAATAAGTGGCACGACCAGGACGTGAACGAAATACGA
>DASYSW010000520.1:0-8973 GCA_036002905.1 Chitinophagaceae bacterium | reverse complement strand
CCTAGGTACTTTTTTCAGGATACACTTTATAAGATTGCCTATAACAATAGTCCATGGGTTAGCTTTCTGCCCTCTCCTTCAGAATTTGAAAATTTGAAACTGGATAAAATAATGGATGACTATGAAAAGGTCTTTGGCAATGCTGATGGGATGCACTTTACATTCGTTGGCAATGTTGACCTTTCTAATGCCAGACCGTTATTCGAAAAATATCTTGGCTCACTACCCGCCAAGCCGGAAGAGCATGCATTTAAAGATAACGGGGCAAGACCGGTACAGGGAGCCGTACTGGCTAATATTAAAAAAGGAAAAGAGTCTCAGAGTTATATCAATGTGATCTGGTCAGGCGAAACGCAATACAACCGTGAAGAAAATATTGCTTTCAGAGCTCTGATCGAGGCTCTTAACATAAAAATAGTCGAGAAGCTAAGGGAAGAAATGAGCGGTATGTATAGCGGGGGACTAAGTGGCTCTATTCAAAAACGTCCGTATGTACATTATATAGTGACGGCGAACATCCCCTGTGGACCCGAAAATGTTGACAAACTCACGGACGCATTGTTCGAGCTGATAAAAAATGCGCAGGAAAAAGGAATTGATCAGAAGGATCTTGATAAAGTTAAAGAGGCCTGGAAGAAACAGTACAAAGTGAATATGCAAAGTAATGATTCGTGGCTCGAGAATCTTTCCAATGCATTCATTGATCAGAATAATCCTGAAAATATTTTAGACTACGAGCAAAAGGTAGATGCTCTCAAAGTACAGGACCTTCAAAATGCAGCAAAGAAATTCCTGAGCACGACCAATTACATAAAAGCAGTTTTATACCCGGAAAGCGCCAAAGTGGAAGAAGGAGTGAAGAAAGCGTTCTGATCTTTTAAAAAGAAGATAATTTAAAAACAAAAGCCTGCAAATTAATTTTCAGGCTTTTGAACATTACAAGTTCACCTGTTTAGAAAGGCATATTAATTCGTGTAACCTCATTGGCGCCGACATATTGTAGTTGATGTGCACGCCATGTGTCATCTATCCAAATTACAATTCCATAGTCACCTTTAGGAAGACCTTTCTCTGTAATCTTTCCTATCCCACTGCCTCCAGTCCGGTATGGCGTTGCTAGATCGTTTTGAAGCCAATTGTAATATTGCTCTTTATCATAAATAACATAACTGCTGAAACCCCGTGGTGAATCATCACCCCACCTGAAAGTGATTTCCAAGTTCCCCGTGTCCCTTGATAAACCTTCTTTTCGACATCCTGTTGTCACGATTAAGAGGATCATCAAACCAAGAAGATATTTCATAAGCCATTTTTTATAAAAGCAAATTATTCCGCTATTCAAATGTCCGTCTTCCTTGCTATTAATGTGTATTTGTTTCTGTTCATATATGAAGGCTAATCAATATACCACTAAATTTTCGATACCCACCTTAGGCAAATTCATAAAAACTTATAATAGGTGCCTTCACTTAAATTAAAAGAGGCCCATTACTTAACCTTTGAGTTAAAAAGCAAAAATAATAGTCCAATTTATTATAAAACTGTGCTTTTCCTTTCCCGATCAGTCTCACCGCTGAACCATAGCGTGAGCCGGGGGACTCAGCGGTTTTTTAGTTGTTGTGCTTCGACTTCTACGGAGCGATTCATTTTAGAAAATTGAACTACATGCGATCCTCCGATTCAGGCAAGGTTTGTGTACTTTCATGGAGTAATCAATTCATGGAATACAGATCCCTGTCGCGTTTAATTTACCTCGCAGCCGGCTTACTGGTTGCGATATGGTTTATACATGAAGTATTGCAGGTCATCCTCCTTTTATTTTTTGCCATCGTTATCACCATTGTATTGAATGCCCCGGTTACATGGCTTGAGCGGAAAAATATTCGTCGTCCAATTGGATCGCTTATCGTTTTTTTTACCGTTCTTCTTTGTTTTGCATTGCTTGGCTGGATGATAGTTCCCAAACTGGTGACACAGGTAAGATTATTGGTCACAAACCTGCCAGCTTACCTGGGCGGATTGAATACGAGAATTGAAAAATGGTTGGGAGAAAATGGCAGCGATAGCCAAAGTGCAAAAGATACTGCAAATGCCATCACTGCCTTGCCTCCTGTCTCAACAATAATCAACAGTGTTGGTCAATATTCTATCCAGCTATTCCAAAATCTTTTACTGATCATATTTTTCTTTTGCCTGGTCATTTATATGCTCATCAATCCAAGACCATTGCTCGAGCTCTATCTTTCGTATTTTTCGGATCGCAAAAAAGACAAGGCTGCGGAAGCATTTTCCTATGCATCAAATATGACCATTGGTTGGATGTGGTCAAATGTCGTTGCGGGTGCCATCAGGGCGGTCGTCGTCTGGTTTTTTCTTTACTTCATGGGCATCCCTGGTGTATGGGTATGGGCCGCGGTTACTTTTTTTGCGGAGCTGATCCCTAAGATCGGCTTTTATATCATGGCTGTTCCTCCTATATTGATCGCCCTCTCTATTTCTCCGCTCACTGCCTTATGGGTCGCTGTATTCTATATCGGGTTAGATGAAATAATCGGGGATTTTATTATTCCACGCATCCGTTCAAGAACAATGAAGATCCACCCGGTATTCATTTTGATCATGATCATCGCCATGTCGTCGGCCTTTGGTATTATGGGTGCATTTATTGCTACGCCACTCACCGCTTTTATAAAGGCGTACTACGAAACGTTTTACCGAAAAGAAATTGAGCAGGAGAAGCATGATAAGAACATCGACCGGATGCTTTATCGCAAATAATTCATTATTCAGAACTTGAAATACACAAACAATCTCCCAAAATTTTTGCTATCATTCTCAATGCGGTGATAAAGCGATTTTATATGCGGTTGTTGTAAAAACCTTTCTACTTTTTTTCTTAGCTGGCCACTCCCTTTCCCGGGAATAATTTCCACTTCCCGAATCTTTTTTTCAATCGCTTCTTCGAAAATCTCATTCAAAGCCTGGTCAATCGCTTTGCCGTTATTGTATACGTAGTGCAAGTCAAGTTTTAATCTCGCCATAAGTTTTACAAACCTGCCTAATGCGCCTTCGCGTAGCTACAGCGAAGCAAGGCCCGGCAGCCAGGCTGAAAGATAATGAATGTGATTTTCTGGTCATATTCTTGTACACGTTCATATAAAATAATTCTATGGCTACGGAACAATATCATGAACCCGCGGAAGAATTGAGCCAGGAGACCAGGACATTTGCCCGAATGGTTACGTCTTTGATCGAAGAAGCCGAAGCCATCGGCTGGTATGAACAAAGGATCTCGCTCGAAAAAGATAAGCAGGCAAAGGCCATCATGGAAAATGCGCAGCAGGAAGAGTTCAAACATTTCGGGATGGATCTTGAATTCTTGCTTCGCAGGAAGGAAAAATGGAGAACTGTTCTTCAAAGTATTTTGTTTAAAAAGGGTGATATTGTTGAATTGGGGGAAAAAGGTGAAGAAAAAGTAGATTAACCATTTTTATAGCGTTTTATTCTCATAAACCGGAGCCAAATTTTGCCTGCAACTTCAGTAATTTGCAGCCATGCAGCCCTTCGACAAGCGTTCGACTGAACTCACGCCGAAGTCGCAGGGTGACAATGAAAACATGACCAATTATTTAGAAGGATTGAACGACAGGCAGAAAGAAGCAGTACTTCATATCACTGGACCATTGATGATCGTCGCCGGCGCTGGTAGCGGAAAAACAAAAGTTCTCACGACTCGCATCGCTCATCTTATGGCGAATGGCGTCGATTCTTTTCATATACTGGCCCTTACTTTTACCAATAAGGCCGCCAAGGAAATGAGGGAGAGAGTTGAGAAAATTTTGGGAAATAACGAGGCACGCAATTTATACATTGGCACTTTTCACTCCGTATTCGCAAGGGTCCTCCGGATCGAAGCCGGGAAACTGGGCTATCCAAACAATTTTACGATCTATGATACGGATGATGCGAAAGCAGTTGTAAAAACCGTCATCCAGGAACTAAGCCTCGACGACAAACATTATAAACCTTCTTCCGTTTATAATCGTATCTCGTCGGCGAAAAATTCTTTGGTTGGCCCCGAAGAATATGCAAGAGATTATTACATTCAGCAGGAGGACATGAGGGCCAATCGCCCGGCTATTTCTCAAATTTATTCTGCCTATGTAAAGCGTTGTTTTAAGAACGGCGCCATGGATTTCGATGACCTGCTGCTAAAGTTCTATGAACTGCTTACTAAAATTCCCGAAGCATTAAGCAAGTACCAGCGTAAATTTCAATACATTTTAATTGATGAATACCAGGATACGAATCCCGCTCAATATGAGATCATCAAATTATTAGGGGCGCAACATGAAAATGTTTGTGTTGTAGGTGATGACGCCCAGAGCATTTATAGTTTTCGCGGTGCAACGATTCAAAACATACTGCAGTTCCAAAAGGATTATGAAGATGTAACGGTGGTAAAACTTGAACAAAATTATCGCAGCACACAAAGTATTTTGAACATTGCAAACGAGGTTATAAAAAATAATAAAGGACAAATTCCCAAGGTCCTGTGGACAGAAAATGCGACCGGTGAAAAAATAAAACTGGTTCGCACGATGACCGACAACGAGGAGGGAAAATTTGTAGCCGATACTATCCAGGAGCAAAGACTACGCAATCACTACAACAATAAAGATTTTGCCATTCTCTACCGTACCAATGCTCAGAGCCGTGCCTTTGAAGAAAGTCTGCGGCGGATGGGAATTCCCTACACCATGTATGGCGGCATCAGTTTTTATCAACGAAAAGAGATCAAAGACCTGGTGGCCTACCTGCGTGTTATTGTAAATCCGAAAGACGAAGAAAGCCTGAAGCGTATTATCAATTATCCTGCGAGAGGGATCGGCAAGACCAGCATCGACAAAGCTGTATTGTTTGCTAACGAAAATGATATCAGCATGTGGGAGGTGCTGATGAATGCGCCAAAGTTTGGCTACAAACCAGCTACCGCGGAAGTCATTGACGGCTTCGTGACCATGATCAAAATGTTCCAGAGCGAGCTCCCGAAAAAGAATGCTTATGATCTTGCCTTTATGGTCGGAAAGCAATCAGGATTGGTAAAAGACCTGTTTGACAGAAGGCAAGAGGGTGATGATGCGATTCAACGATACGAAAATATCCAGGAGCTCTTAAATTCCGTAAAAGAATTCACCGAGACACCAAGTAATGAAGAAGGCGAAGTGGGTGATAAGAGTCTTGGTGCATATCTGCAACAAATCATTTTACTCACGAACGACGATGAAAAAGATGAAAATGCAGACACGGTTAAATTGATGACCATTCACTCCGCAAAGGGCCTCGAGTTTAGTTGCGTGTTCGCGTGCGGACTTGAAGAAATGCTTTTTCCTAATGCGATGAGCATTAATACACGGGAAGAGTTGGAAGAGGAACGCCGATTATTTTATGTTGTGATCACCCGGGCAAAACACAAATTATGGATCACTTATGCTAACACGCGATATAAGTTTGGCCAGCTAGTGCAAAATGAACCCAGTCGCTTTATTGATGAAATACCGAATGAGTTTTTGGATCGGGGTTTTGCGGGAGGAGGTATAAGAAATCAAACCGGCACATTTAACAGCTGGTCAGCGCAATCTGCATTTGACCGAATGAATCGCGGGTTTGGCGACGGTTACCAGTCGCCGGTAACCGGTTACCGGGAGCAGGGAAGTGGTAATCAGAAGGTAGAAAAACCTTCCTATCTGGCTTCAAGGCCTCAAACAAAGGAACATATTCCTTCACCTGATTTTAAGCCTAGCGATACGAGCAATTTGCAAGTGGGGCAAAAAGTAGAGCACCAAAAATTTGGGTTTGGCGAAGTCATGAAGATGGAGGGTGCCGCACACAACCCGGTTGCTACTGTAAAATTTGAAATCAATGGCGAAAAGAAGATCATGCTGAATTACGCCAAATTGAGAATTGTTGAATAGGAGCAAAAAATTCACACGCTCTTCTATGTGTATCTCTGCCTATGATCCTATGTGTTGAAAAAAAGGATAATTCACCACTAGACACAATAGAAAAATAGGTGCCCATAGTGGCCGATTACCTTCTTAACCAAAGTGATGGCAATGGCACATTCAATAATACGTGGCAATGGCACATTTCATGCAGTATAGGTTACAAAATTGAATGTACTCATGAAGCACATTGCGCATTGCATGACCCTTGCCCTGTTTATTTTTCATGTCGTGTTTGTTTTTTCACAAACCTCTCCAAATGATGTAAAGGCTGCGCAACAATTGGTGAACGCCGAACAAAAGATGTTCAGAGATTATTTAAATGCTTCGACTCTGAACGCTACAGTTAAAAAAAGCCTGCAAAAATTTGCCGTGAACGATGTAAACAGTATCCAAACCAACCTTCAATTCCTGGTTACGGCACCGAGAGAAAAAAGAGTAAAGGGTATTCGCAGCCTTTCGTATTTCATGAAAGAATTACAAGAAGAACTCAAGGAGAAAAAAATTGATGAATTCAGTGCACCATCCATTACTAAAAAGTACAAACAAACACTCAATGATTTGTTGGACAGGAAAAATGAACCTATTGAAAAAAACCTTTCATCTTCCAGCTGGCGCACCTGCCAGCTGCTGGCAAATAGCTTTTGGGAGTTTGACGAGAAAAAACAGATGAGCGATATCAGTGCATACAAGCGGGTGGTAGAAACGCCTGAATATATATTTTCCTTTTTGGAAAGAACACCCGGGTTTTACTATACTGATTCACTCATCATTTTCCTGGCTGAAAATTATCCCGAGCAGCTTGTAGCCTACCTGCAAAAAAATAACAATGCGGTAACGAGATCTGTCCGAAGTCAAAAAAATATCTACGTGCAGCAATTAGCAGGGCTTTCATCGACTAGTCTCGCCTCGGAGTTGGCGCCATTTGCCAAACAAATTGCGGATAGCGAGTTACTGATCGATGACATCCTTGTCAAACGAAAAAAAGTGACCGACTATTTTCAATTGCTTGTAAATACGGTCATGTCGAACAATCAAAAAAAAGGCGAGAATGACGAAGCCCCCTTTCAAATGGCGTTAGAAAATGCATTGGCAAGAAAATCTCTTGACTTTTACGTAAAAAAAATAAATGACCTGCACAGTTCTCCGGACGCAGTTCGCTTTCAATCGGTTCAGACGCTGCGCCCGCAGGATCTTTACTATATAATCGTCAGCGCCGATGAAGAAATGTATACTTCCACTTACCTGGGGCTTTACAAAAGATTACTGGGGAAATTTAAAGACCAGTCCGCCGATTCCGTTCTCAATACTGTATACAACGACAAGTTCCGGAAATTCATGAGGATCGCTGCTACATATAATACTCTAAATGATTTTCTTCATCATACGACGACGGAAAGAAGCAAAACACTTGTTCACTTATTTATTTCAGATATTGAAAATGACAATGAAGATGAAGCCATATCAAATGCTTCGGACATTGCCGACGCTTTTATAACATTATCAAAAGATTCGGCTTTGAATACCTATGTGAATGACGAATTGGAAGCCGCTTTGAAAAAAAACATGCAGGCAAACAAGCATCAGAGCACAAAATTGTATTCGATACTTTTGAAAGTATATGGGATAGTAAATAATGATCAGCCCGGGAGTTTGTCTGAAAATTATAAAACTCTTCCCTACTCAGAGCTTAAAAATAATGGAGCCGTGTCCGAGCTTGTTCTCTTTTATGGCGATGAGGATGGTAAAAATTCTTTCGCCAGTTTCATGGATTTGTTTAAGGACAGATCGCAATGGGAGGTGACAACAAATGATTCATGGACGGTGATCGGTTCATTGAAGGGCCAACCGGTGAAGATCTATGCAAACCTTCCGCTCAGTGAAGATGATGAAAAGGATGTTGCGGCACAGGAAGCATTGGCCAAATACCTGAAATCACAATCAATCTCACCATCTATCCTGATCCACCGGGGTCATAGCTATCACTTACAAAATACGCTAAACTATCTCGATCCTTCCGTAAAACTCGCCATCCTTGGCTCTTGTGGCGGTTATAAGAATATGAAAAAGATCATGGAGCTTAATTCGCAAGTGCAAATCATTGCTTCAAAACAAGTAGGGTCAATGGCCGTTAACGATCCGCTTCTTCGTCACCTGAATGATAACCTTGCACTTGGAAAGAACATTGACTGGATTAGTTTCTGGGATGAAATGAAAGAGAAATTCAAAAATGACGGGAATACATCAAAATTTTTTGAGGAATACATGCCTCCTTACAATAATGTGAGCTCGTATGTTATCCGGCTTTACAATGAAGATGATTCGATCGCCACGCAATGATCATTTCTTACTCCTGAACCTTCCGAGAGGATCATAACTGAACTTGAGTTTCCCGTCTTTATCATCCCTGGCCCGAAGAAATACGCTCATTCCTGTTTTGGCATTCACCCCCTTATTTTTCGGCGTGTCGTCAGGATCCTTTTTTTGTCCATGCAAAGGGACCTGTATGGAAAGGTCGGTATTGCCGGCAAAACTGTAGGTTCCCTCCACGTACATTCTAACAGCAGTAGAGCTGATTTCCATTCTATGCATGTTAATGTCGTTTCCGTTGATGTCCAACCTGTCTGTCAACTCCGCAAAGCTTACATCACTGAGGTTTCTTTTTTGGAGAAAATTGTTATCAATGTCCATCAGAGGTTGAAAATTCACAAGCCGGCAGTTTTTTAAAGAAAAATCGACATACCCTTTGTTGGCTGGTTTATACAGATCATTATTGGCGTCAAGCATCGACACTAAATTTATATCCGCTGAAAAAATCCCATTGAGATTTTTCGAGGTCAGCGATTGCATCCCAAAATTGTTGAATGCACTGAATAGTTCCTTTATGTTTACATTCTCCATTTTTGATTGCAGGCTTATATCGCTGCTTCTACCGCGATCCTTTGAGGAAGCATTTACGAAAATGGTT
>DASYSW010000519.1:0-6458 GCA_036002905.1 Chitinophagaceae bacterium | reverse complement strand
AAAATATTTCCCTGAGAACACGATTGAAATAATCAAGAATACGAGGATCTTGCGTCGAATATTTCCGGATTTATTAAATATCTAAATCGATCTGAAATCAGAGGTCAAAAATTTAAAGATCGTAGTTAAAGACTCCAATTTCAAATTTTAAACTTCAAATCTCAAATCCATGCGCTGGAAAATCCTTTCTTCAGAGTATCTCTTTAAAGACACCTGGTTTTCTGTTCGGAAAGACAGGTGTGAGACTCCCGACGGGAAAATTGTTGATCCTTATTATGTTTATGAATTTCCAACCTGGGTTACCGCGCTTCCCATTACTGAGGATAATAAAGTAATAATGGTGGAGCAGTACCGCCATGCAATAGAGGAAATCTCTCTTGAAATTCCGGGAGGATGTGTTGATGATACTGATAAAAATTTCGAAGATGCTATTGCCCGGGAACTACTGGAAGAAACCGGGTACTCATTTAGAAAATTTGACTATCTGGGGAAGATCTCTGCTAATCCGTCGACGAATAATAACTGGATGCACATGTTCCTGGCAACGGGTGGTGTAAAAACTCATGAGCAAAAATTAGATCACAACGAGGAGATAAATGTTAAGTTATACAGCCTTGATGAGATAAAAAATTTAATGAGGAAAAATAAGATCATACAGGCCATGCATGTCACATGTATCCTATATGGGTTACAAAAATTGGGAGAACTGAAATTGTAAACGAAGATTAGTAGCGATTACGATTATTGTTGTTGAACTTGTTGTATCCACCGCCGCCCCTGTTACCACCGCCACCTCCACGATATCCACCACCACCGCCGCGATATCCACCACCGCCTCCGCCACTTCCGGGCTGCCGGTCTTCCGCCGCTTTTACGACAAGAGGTTTTTTGCCGAGTGAAATATTATTAAGCCCTTCGATCGCTTCCTTTGCCTCTGCCTCCACTGGCATCTCAACGAAACCAAACCCGCGGCTTTTCCCCGTTTCCTTATCCATAGCGACTTTAGCGGAATTGACCTTACCGAATTTTTCAAATATTTCTTCCAATTCGGCATCATCCAGATCATAGGGTAAACCAGCAACAAAAATATTCATGGCGACTCTTTTTGTGAAGGTACTGAACTTATATTTCTATGCGTTAATGATTTTTACTTATTAACCCGACTTAGTCTAAATGTTGAAAAGTAAATACCAGTCAGTGTCATGGCAACGTAATAAATCAGTGTTTACCTTTAGTCGATGAAACGGGTCCTGTTACTTTTTTGTGGTAGTTTCCTTCTCCTTGCAGGGTTTGCTCAACACTGCCCCTGGGATTGCAGCGGAATGGTAATCGTAGAAACACCCGTCGCGAAAGGAATGATCTATAAAATGGAACCAGTGTTGGTTGACGAGGATAAAAAGGTGATCGTTGATACAATGTATGGCACTGATAAACCAACCTATGATCGTTGTGACTTTTTATCTTATGATGATTTTACAAAACTGCGCACAGAAAAAATTGCAATTCATCATTGGTATGAATACGATACTTTTTACCATTTTGCAGCCGGTAATTACATCGTCAAATATAATTTTTGCGAGTACAGGGATAAGAAATTGTTTTTACGGTATTCAGAACCTTCTGCTCAATCAAAAATTTATCACTACATAGAAATACCCGGGGGCAATCGAATTCATTTGCACGATTACAACAGTCAACTGCGTGCAAGAAAAAATGAAGAGATCAAAAATGACCTGAAAGATTCCGTTTTAGTGCTGAGTTGCAAAGAATGGAATTTAAAGGAACAGGATTGCAAATAACTATTCAGCTTCTTCTCTCTCCACTGAAAGAGTACATTCGCCGATCAATGCTGCAAGAGCCCCGACTGCCGCGAGTACCGGTGCCAGCATGGCTCCTACCACTCCAACTGTCAATGGAAAAGTCATCAGCTCCTTGCCATGCTTGTCTTTAATGATGATCTTCCTGACATTGCCTTCAGCAATTAATTCTTTTATTTTTTTTAGTAACTGTTCACCTGTAGTGGTAAAAGTTTCCCAGGTAGTCTTTGCCATATTTCAATTTTTAGATCTCTCAAATTTATTCGGTCGCCAATTGCACTTCTCCCTTTATTATTGGCGCAGACGATCTTGAATTTTTAGTTTGGATATATTTGTTTAGAAAATACATCAGGATGATGGTGATCGTCATTGTACCGATCACTACATACCCCAAACGGTTATAATGTTCCAATAGACCGCTTTTTGTTTGTACAACAATCAGGCCTGCAACCGCAGAGGCAATACCACCGGCAATTTGTTGGATCGACGAATTAATACTCATAAATGCACCCCGGTCCTGTGGTTCCGGGACGGCGGTCATCAGTGCGGATGAAGAGATCATCCTGGACGAGATACCGATATATAATAGGATGCTTAAGATAATAATCAGCCAAAGCGGAGTAATACCAAGGTTTGTATAAATGGCAACCATCACCATACCTATTAGGGAACCAATGACAAATATGGTGTACTTGCCAATCTTGTCACTTAATTTTCCAATCATCGGACCGGTAAGGATGGTAAAGATGCCAGATACGCCGTAAAGGATCCACAGTTGATCCAGCCTGATCCCAAGGTTAAAATTGCTGAATGTGCTGCCAAGAGGCATGAGCATAAAGCCGCCTGTCGCGAGTAAAGTAGTGGCCATAAATGCGCGCAGGTAATGAGAGTTTGAAATTGTTTTTACCAGGTGGTGAAATGGGTGCCGCTGATCTGATCTTATTTTTAAGTGATCATGGATTGGATTCATGTATATGGCGATGACGACTCCAACGGCCAAACAAAATACCGCGATCATCCAAAAAGGAGAATGCCAGCCGAAACGATTCGCCAATACTAATCCGATCGGGAGACCTAATATTTGGCTGGCAGCAAATGCCATTTGCACAAATCCCATTACCCGGCCTCGTACCTCCATTTTAAAAAGGTCGCTTATGATCGCAAAGCTTATGGAGCCAATAACTCCACCAAATACACCTGTTACGATCCTGGCAAACAGTAAAAAATGGTAATTGGGAGCAATTGCGCAGAGCAGGGTGCCTGCTAGAAACCCTACATAGAAAAACAAAAGAAATTTTTTTCTGTCGAATTTATCGGCAAAGCCAGCCGCCAATATTCCCGATATGCCTGCACTAAACGCATACACCGACACAACCAATCCAAATTGGGACGGATGTATATGCCAGTTTTTTATAAGAAATACACCAAGTGGCGAAAGCACCATGAAATCAAGGATCACGGAAAATTGAATGATGGTTAGTATGGCAATAATAAAGACCTCGTAAGGAGTAAATACCTTTTGCTGAGCTGGTTTTTGAGTTGTTGTCATTGCATGAAGATAATAAGAGCTTTCGGGGCGTTTCTATTGTATTTCGGTTAAGGATCACCTTGAGCCGGTTAAATTATTTCTTTTGGCGGTAAAAACAGTTTTAGATCAGGCGTTGATTACATTTTGAATTTCTTCATTTTTATTCCGAAGGTCAACGCCACCTTCAAGGATAGATTTCAGGTTAGTCATATAAAACGTCCAGCCTCTGCCGCATTCAATAAAAAAATATCGCTGCTCCGCTTCATCATCCATGGGCATAGTTTGTTGCAACTCGCAAATCGTTTCGCCACTTTCCTGTTTTATGGTCACCCGGACAATGCACCCACCTGAAAAACTGAATTCCAATTCATCTTTTTCATTTGTAAAGAGAATTTCCTTTTCTTCTGCGATGGCATCCGAGTAGCCGAACCAAAGCCATTTATACTGATCACCTTTTTGAACTGGTTCACTTCTTCCTCGCAATGCCCCATCGGGTTTTTGAAATTGAGCTAATCGCAAAAACCAGCTCTCAAGCCCTTGCTGCGTTGACCAGGCATTGAAAATTGCTATCGGCCCCGCGTCAACAGTAATTCTCTTCGTGAATTGCTTCCAATTATAGGTGGTCATGATAGTCAAAAAAAATAAAATGCTGTTAAATAAATTTACAATTTATATTCTGATAAGCAATTAGGAACACAGTCCTGCTGACAATCTCTTATCTTCGCGGACTTTCATGAAAGAGATCAACGAAATATTTGGCCAATTAGACAAGCCAAAAAAGGTTGCGATCACCACACACCAAAAACCCGACGCAGACGCCATGGGCTCTTCACTCGGCCTTTACAATTTCCTGATCCAGTTCGGACACCAGGTTACGGTGATATCTCCTACCAATTGGGCAAATTGGGTCAGCTGGATGCCGGGCAGCAAAAAAGTGCTGGATTATGAAATGCAGAGGCAAAAAGCGGAAGCTGCACTTGATGAAGCTGAATGGCTTTTTTGTCTTGACTTTAATCATTATAGCCGTACCAAAGGCATGGCGCCAAAACTGGCTTCACTCAAGTGTACCAAGATCCTGATCGATCATCACGAGGAACCCGATGAGCAAAGCTTTGATTATGGAATTAGCGATGCTTCCAGGAGTTCAACATGTGAATTGATCTATGATTTCATTCTTGCTTCGGGTTACAAAAACAAGATAACAGCGGACGTAGCGGAATGCATCTATGCGGGTGTGGTCGCTGATACGGGATCGTTTCGCTTTCCCAGTGTGTCCGCAAATGTTCATAGATTGGTGGCCGATCTAAAGGATAAAGGTTTGCTGCATACTCCTGTTCATGAAGCATTGTATGATAATTTCCTGGAGAACCGCCTTCGTTTTATCGGAAATGTGCTATTGAACAGGATGGAGATATTTTATGAATACAATACGGCGTTGATAGCTATTCCAAAATCCGATCTTCTCAAGTACAATATTAAAACAGGCGATACCGAAGGGCTTGTGAATTACCCTATGTCAATTCAGGGAATAAAATTAGTGGCCCTGGTCATCGACCGGGATGAGGAAAGAAAATGGAGTTTCAGGAGTAAAGGGGATTTTGATTGCAATGCATTTGCGCGAAAATATTTTGAAGGAGGCGGACATTTTAATGCCTCCGGTGGCCGCAGCAGCGATCCCCTGGCGGACACGGTGAAAAAATTCAAACTGGTGATGAAAGAAAATGAATCTTTATTACAATAAATATTAATTAAATGAAGTACAACCTCTCTTTACTAACATTCCTGGCAGCAGTGATTTTTTCGATATCGAGCTGTGGTGGTTTAGATTACAAGAGAACAAAAAGCGGCTTATTATATAAAATAATCTCTTCGGGCAATTCAAAAAATCCCGTCGCTAAAGAAAATAATTATCTCAAGTTTAATGTCGTTACCAAGCTCAACGATTCCGTCGTATATAGCAGCTATGGAAAGATACCGGGATATTCCAAGGTTGGCGGAGCTAAAGGGGCGGACTATTCACCTGTAGAAATATTCGGCATGTTGAGAAAGGGAGACAGCGCCATCACCGTAGCAATGATTGATACTTTCCTGAAAAGAGGTATGGCTAATCAACTACCCCCGGGTGCTAAAAAAGGGGACAGGATGGTCGTTACTTTTAAAGTGCTCGAAGTTTTTACAAGCGATAGCGCGATACAAAAAGATTATAATGCTGAAATGGTGAAAGACAAACCCCGTCAAGATAAGGAAATGCAGGAGCAAATGGCTTTGCAAAAAAAGCAATTAAAGGAAATGCGCGCAAAGCAAGAAGAAGAATACCGGAAATCGGGTGAAGTCGATAAGGAATTGAAGAATATGGAAAGCTACCTTGCGTCTAAAAAGATCACGGCCCAGCAGACTGGCAAGGGAACTTTTGTTGTAATTAAAGAGCAGGGAACCGGCGCTTCAGTTAAGGATGAAGATACGGTGACAGTGAAATATACCGGCAGAGTACTTGCGACCGATAGCGTGTTTCAATCAAGCATCTACACTTTTCCTCTTGGGGAAGGTGCCGTGATAGCAGGGTGGGATGAAGGAATTAAATTATTCAAGGTTGGAGGCAAGGGCACATTGTACATACCCGGGTTTCTTGCTTATGGAGCAAGTGCGAGGCCACCATTCAGAGCATTCGAAGCATTGATCTTTGATGTTGAACTTACCAATGCAAAGTTGGCGTCAGGTGAGACAAAATAATTCCGAAGGTTTAAAAATAATTGTTGTTTAAACAATTAAAATTGCTGAACTTTGGTTCAGCTTTTTTTATTGGCCCTTATTATCAACTGACGCGATCGTTAGATCGGCTCCGTTTTTAATCCAAGAATCCTCATAGGTCTGTTCCCTTGAAAAAAACCTTAGTCCTGTTACTTTATTCACTATATATATTGGTCCTTATGAAAACGATTGGTTAAGTATAGCATCTTGCGATAACTCGCTATGATGTTCGATTAGAGCAATCTGTTAAGGTTGCTTTTTATTTTGCACTATTCATAACTTCCCAGAGCTCTACAGCTTCCTTCGCTTCTTTCACGTCATGCACCCTTAGAATATTTGCCCCATTCATCAATGCGATTGTATTA
>DASYSW010000518.1:0-6100 GCA_036002905.1 Chitinophagaceae bacterium | reverse complement strand
ATAACTCTTTGCATCCTCTAATTGTTACCTGTGCATGAATAGAAGATTAAGTTTGGAAAAAGAAATATTCATCCCGGTGGAAATCTGTGTAACCTGTGAGATAAACCTGCAAGCCGTTCAGCCAAATAATCTGACCGATTTCACAGATGAACACCAATTTTTGGAAAGGTTTCAGGAGAAATATTGGTCATCCATGGCGAACAATGCTTAACAATTAAGTTTTGCTGAGGTAATGGTATGACCATCTTGCGGCAATACTTTTGCCGCTCTCATGTGGCGAGTTAATCGTTTAGTCCTTTGTTTTACAGGGGACTTTTTTATGTCTGTCACATTAGGGAAGATAGGAGCGAAGCATCCAGGCCATCTTCTCGTGCTGCTGCATGATCTTTGTTAACAGGTCTACTGTCCCGGCATCTTTTAGTTTGTCGATCTTTTCGATGCTATTTCGTAAAAGGCGTACAAGGGTTTGATGGTCGTCTGTGAGATTTCGTACCTGCTCATTCTGATCCGTGGTATAGTTTTCTTCTTCAAGGTTGGTGAGTTTTAAAAAATCTTTCAATCGCCCCTCTGCATGATGGCCGATCATCCGGATCCTTTCAGCGATCTCATCGATCGTTTCCGCGAGTTCCTCATACTGTCCCTCATAAAACTTGTGCATCTCCATGAAATTATCTCCTTCATAGTTCCAATGATAATTCCTTGTCTTCGTATAAACAATGTGCTCGTCAGCCAAGAGCTTGTTCAATATCTCTGCAATTGTCCTTGCATTCTTGTCCGTTAAACCAATTTCTGCTTTCATAAAAATTTTTTTCAAAGATAAGGTGAGCATAGATTAACAAAAAAAACCGGTCCGATAACTCGGAACGGTTTTCTATTCTCAATAAGCGGTCATCGGGTTATCACAAATGGATTTCGCGCCACAATCTTTTGCATTTTGCTCCAATATCGAAATGTAATTCCCGGCAACAATCTTAAAGATCCCTTTCTCATGTGCGATGGTTTTGATGTAAAGACGTGGTTTAGTAAAATGGTTTTGTTCATAGCGCAAAGTGATTCAACAAAAACGGAAAATTGCAAAAGGAGTATACAACAGTTTTTAAAGGGCATTCGTCATTAAGGAGTAAGAAGTCGCTATTACGTCAGAGAAGTGTGTTGATTGCTATTGTGAAACTAAATATTTTTTAGTGAAAAAAATAATTTCGGTCCATAACGGCGATTTCTCCTGGTGTTTTACCACGGAGACACAGAGTTCACGGAGACGCACGGAGAATGCACCTTAGCTTACGACAATCAGGGCGAAGCCACCACTGGTCACATTGACCCCGTAAACTCAGGTCTTTATTTATCTTTGTTTAATCGAATAAAAATGATTCAACGGTCCGCTTATACATCCGAAATTCGTTACAATGACTTTTGGGTAAAGATCATCGGATCACTCATTGCCTCAGAAATGATTGATTCGATCGGTAGGGATGAATCGATCTTTAAAAGAATTACCCACCCATATTTTTATACAGACCTGTTAGGTGGATTTGTTATCTCCATTATTTTGTGGGAAATCGTAAGGTTTGTGATTTATCGCCTCGACAAAAAATATAATTGGATCGATTACCCTGCGCGGCGTATTTTTCTTCAGTTTCTCTTTGCCATTGTTGTTCCATCCTTTTTGTGTTTTGTATTTACGCTTCTGTTCATGAAGCTTGTTTACAACCAGGATATCTTCCAAACGGAATGGCTGCATAATGAATTCTATGGCGTCATCCTCATAATTGTGATCATCAATCTTGTCTATTTTACCTGGTGGCTTTTTTTGAGGTGGCAGGCACTTCACACACAATCATTGATTGGTCAGAGTTCTGAAAAGGAAAATGGAAGTGGGCTAACGAACCATCGAACTTCAATTTCTGACCCCGCTGCCATAATAACAGTAACGAAAGCGGGCAAGAATATACTTTTACCCCAGGCAGAAATTACTCATGTAGTTCTCGAAGGCAATTATACTTTTATTAAGACGGTCAATGGCGAGAGCTTTGTGACGACGTATACGCTTGATGAGCTTACTAAAATCATGGACGCCGATTCATTTTTTAGGGTAAACAGGCAGATCATCGTCAGCCGTAATGCGTGCAAAGCCTATCAGAATATTGAGAACGGGAAGATCAGCATCGATCTTTCCGTTGATATAAAAACTCGGGTCATCGTAAGCCAGAAGAGAGCAAAAGCTTTCCGTAATTGGATCACTGCCCTGGCCATGACTTAGATCAATATACTTCACGTCCCGTTTTATATACTTCGGTGCAATTCTTTTACGCCACTCCTCAATATCAGCGCTTTGGTTCTTTACGGTTTTTTACGGGGTAATGTGAGACTTAGCTTTGGCTGAAAATTGAACAACACAATGGAAACGTTTCAGCCCATACAAAAAACTGACCGGGTTAGGGTAGTGGACGCTCTGAGAGGGTTTGCCTTGTTCGCCATATTACTCGCTAACATTCCTATTGCAGAGAATGCCGATGTGATCTATAAAGCAAGAACTTTTATCCTGGGAAGCCCGACTACTGACAAATTGTTAGACGGAATTTTTCACCTGGTTATTGATAAGAAATTCGTCGCCATTTTCAGCGTCTTGTTTGGTTTTGGTTTTTACGTACAACTGAAGAGAGCAGAAGAAAGAGGCATCGCATTTAGAAAATATTTCATGGTTCGAATGGCCCTGCTTTTGGCGATCGCCTGCATCCACGCTTACTTTTTATGGTTTGGGGATATCATCAGGGACTACGCTATCTGTGGAATGTTAGTATTGCTAATGTGCAAATGGTCACCAAAAAAATTATTGGTCACAGGTCTTCTTTTTGCAGTTCTGGGCACAGCGATCGTTTTCATATTGAACGGTGTGATAGGCGTTTCATATTCCTTTGATACGTCCATCGTGAGCGAGCATCCTCTTACGACATCGTATTGGCATTATCTACAAATCAATTCAAGGATAGATCCCTTCAGAAACTTTATCCAGGACTCACCGATTACTCTCGTATTCGCATTTGGATGTATGTTGATTGGATTCGCATTGGCAAAATCAGGTTTCTTTCATCAACCTGAAAGATTTATAAAAACGACAAACCGGTTAATTGGCCTTGGTTTACCGCTCGGCTTGATCTGCAGCTATCTTTTTTGGATGATATCGATTGGCAAACTTGAACTTACTCCAGCGCTGATATGGTTACCAGTAGTGATCGTTGCAGGTTTGTTTTTGCAAAGCCTGTTTTACATATCGGCCTTTGTAAAATTGTATTCATACAACCCGTTTAAAAAGCTCGTGTTGCCATTTGAATTCGTTGGTCGCATGGCGCTTTCCAATTATATCCTGCAATCTATATTTTACCTGCTGATTTTCTTTCATTGCACAAATGGCTTGAACCTTTATGGAAAACTTACATTGACTGAAACTTATTTGACTGCTGTAGCACTTTTTGGCGTGCAGGTAATTTTCAGCAAATGGTGGTTAAAAAAGCATTCACAGGGTCCCGTCGAATTCCTTTGGAAAAATATGGTTTATCGATTTTTTACAACAAGTGCCGGGCAAAAGCAGGTTTCGGCTTCGCCTGTTCTTTAAATGATATAGCTATGAAATTTCAAAAGTCAATTATCTTGTTTGTGCTCTTATTCTCAACAAGAGCCATTGCTCAATGGCAGCTGGATGCCGGGGCGGGGATCAGCTTTCCTATTACTGGATACGGGAAAGTGCTAAAGACCGGGTTTGTCATATTCAATACGGATGGCCGGTACGGATTTAGGTCCGGCTTAGCTGCTGGTATGAAAATTCAAATGGCCAGGTTCGCGAAGGATAGTAACCCTACCGATTCGTTTTACGACGCAAAACTCACCATAGCACCAATCATATTCACAGCAGAATACAGTTTTAATAGATCAAAAAAATTTCAACCGTACATCACGGGCGGCCTTGGTTTGTCTTTTTTTGCGGTATCTTACAATAGTTCAGCCACCGCGATCGATGATAAACAAATTTCTAATGTAAGTTTTACCATGATGCCCATGGTGGGGTTTCGATACAAGGCCAATAATCATTTATATCCTTTCCTCGAATCCGGCTTCGTGATTCTTGCAGACGGGCCGCCAATAGGGTTTCCTGAGGGGGAAAAAGCAACTGGATATAATTTCATTTCGGCTGGTATACAATATCGGTTCTGATCATATCCGCAAGTCCGGCAAAGAAGTTGCGTCTAATAGGTATCATTCCCCGCGCAGAATTCTTTAACTCTAAACGAAGCATATGGAATACGGATATGATTTTCCCAAATCAAAATTTTACAGGGCCCTGATGACCGGATTTTTTGTTGGATTCATTGCAACTTTTGTTTGTCTTGCTTACAATATTATTTTCAGAGATAGTACCGGTTTTTCCCTGTCAGCTTTTATTAATGTATCATCAATTATTTTCTTTGTAAATATTTTATTCCCTGTTATAGGAATTATTTATTATGGTTTTATATCGTCTTTTAAAAAATCTGACATAATTTTTACAATCTTATTTCTTGTTCTGACAGTTTTTTTTGTTTGGCGCACGGAAATGACGCGCCGTACCAATGATCACCTGCTAAATGCTGAATTTAAAAACCTTCTCCTGGGCATTGTGATCATACTTGGCATCAGCGCTTCTGTTTTTATTCCTTTGTTATATCACAACAAAAAATTTACGGACGCTGTATTATAATTTCATATTTGTCCGTCATCAATACCCGTTTCCATAATCAATCTCATCATTGAATACTGATGTAAACGAAAAGTTATGGTCAAAACTTTGTACTTCCTGTGCAAGAGGCAACCTTTATAAAGTAATGTTTCGTTTTTTATTGTAGTATTAGTCACCTCATTTCTTTCTCCGATTGACCTTAGCAACCTTCCTTTTTTGCGGCATAATTCAATTCCGCCTGGCAGCTGTCATACATTTTCCATTTAAGAGTGCAGTAGAATTTAATATTCTTAATCTTAAAAATTTGATCATGAAAAAAATAATTTTTGTTATTGTTGCTGTTCTTTCGATTGCAGCGGCGAAGGCCCAGGATTCATTAAATACAAGTAACACCTATACAGACCAAGACAAGAACTATATGAACAGTGAAAGTCCCACTCTTGATAAAACCGTTATTTGGAGTATTGGTCTTGAACCATCAATGCCGGTTGGCCACTTTCATGACCTGGCAAACTTCGGTTTTGGAGGTTCATTTCAGGGAGAAATTAAAGCTGGCAGAAATGTAGGTATTACTTTAAATGGCGGATACCTGGTGTACTCAGGTAAGACGGTCGATACAATTAATTATCCCAATTTCAAATATTGGCCGGTTATGGGTGGATTGAAAGTGTATATGGGAAAAGCATACGTGCATGGACAAGCTGGTGCCGGTTTTGGTGAAGATGGCCTGGGTACAAGCTTTTGGTATGGCGCCGGCCTTGGAATAAACTTTACAAAGAGGATCGATGCGGAATTCAGATATATGGGATGGAAACAAAATGAAGTTAGTAGCTCAGGGGAAGGCGGAGGAATATACAGTGGCGGAAACGGCGGTAATGGTGGCACGGGAACACCGGTCTATGGTGGACACTATTCGACACTTGGACTACGCCTTGCCGTTAATTTCTAGTTGTTGCGCTCTTATTTGGCGTACAGACATGATATGTCGAACGACGTCAAAAATATTGAGGACGCGGTGGCAATGACCTGTAAAGGGAACAACCCTGTGACGCTAAATTGTCGCAGGGTTTCCAAGCCCGCTATACTGCACGTTGACCCGCGGAGCTGAAAGTCTTGCTAACGAAAAAGCACCGATTGCCATAACCAGGTCGCGCACGGCAACATCATAATATTGTCCGCCTACTATGAGAGTCAAAGCAATCGCAGCGAGCCAGGCCATAACGATATAGCCGCCGATACGTGGACGTACCAGGACTATAATACCGGCAATAACCTCAATGATCCCCACAATGGCCATGAAGGTTGACGCGCTAAACGGTAATGCACTGCTGATGGCGGGGGCGAGATAATGTTTCCAGTCCGTCAAAATGTTGGTGAATTTATCAAGAC
>DASYSW010000517.1:0-5414 GCA_036002905.1 Chitinophagaceae bacterium | reverse complement strand
ATCAGAGCTACCAGTAAGGGCATTTGGATGAGCAGAATATTCAAAACAGCAAAGCATACAAAATATCCATTCAGAAGGCGGGTTTTGAACTGCTCGGAAAAATCAAAAGAAGCGTCGATATTGCTCAGGATAAGCTCGATATATGTTTTGCCATCAAACCACAAGGCAATTTGAAAGAGAAAAACTATGGCCGCGATCGCTCCAAACGCAATGTAGGTTCTTGGCCTTTTAAATATTTTGAACAATTCAATTTTTAAAAGCTTCCACATGTTGATTTTCTGTTGTCAGCGATAGAAAATAATTCTCCAGTGAGTGCCTTGAAGACAAAGAAATGATTTCAATCTCCATTTCAACAAGTTCCTTTACTAACATCGGCACATTCGTTCGATGTATGCGAAATACGATAGTGTCACCTTTCCTGCTCAACAAATATTTCTTTAAGTCTGTTCCCTGGATCTTTTCATAAGCCCGTGTCGCATCGTTTGTACACAACTCAACAATGGTTTCCGAAGGGGCAAACAGTTCAGTCATTTTTCCTTCCACTACTTTTTTTCCTTTGTCTATGATCAGCATGGAATCTGCGATCAGTTCCATTTCGCTAAGCAAGTGGGAAGACACTACTACTGTTTTTTTCATGTCCCTGCTCAAATGGAGAATTAGGTTCCTTATATCGGCAATTCCCTGGGGGTCGAGGCCATTCATCGGCTCATCAAGAATGATCAATTGTGGTTCGTGGATCAGGGCTATCGCGATACCAAGTCGTTGTTTCATGCCCTGGGAATATGTTTTGATCTTGCTGTTTGCTCGTGCTGACAACCCAACTTTTTCCAGCTGCTCCATTAATTGTTTTTCTGAAAACCTGATACCACTAAGCACACCAAAAATGCGCAGGTTCTCGAGGGCCGATAAATATTTATACAAGTCGGGCCTTTCGATGATTGCGCCCGTTCGTTTCAAAATTTCCTTTCGGTGCTTCCTTAAATCCATTCCAAAAATTTCTATTTGTCCGTTGGTTGGCGATATGAGAGTAAGAAGCATTCGAATGGTCGTAGATTTACCTGCGCCGTTTTGGCCGAGAAAACCATAAATGTTTCCCTCAGGAACTGAAAATGACAAGTCATTAACCGCTTTGATTTCATTAAACTGTTTGAAAAGATTTTTCGCAATAATTATATCTGCCATCTCCAAAAATAATCCTAATTGCCGAAGGTGGACGAGAATCCCAGTGGTGAAACTCTTGTTGCATTTTTTATTTTTAAAAATTCGTCCAATCTATTGCATAAATAAAAACCCCATATTACTTTTACGAACTCTAGACGCGACCATCCCTATTCTCTGAAGCAGCCACGTTACAATTTCGATTACCGTATCCACTTCCTCTTTAAGGCCTCATACTAATTTTATCCTTCGTCGATTGACCGCCTCCATTTCCACCGAAATGCCATAACCATTCATTTCTATAAGAACCGGTTTACGTCAGCACAATTTCTATTTGAAATAATATGAGACCTGGGCAATGAAAATTCTATTTAAAAAAATTTTTCCAGGTGCATCCTAATCGTGGAAGATGATTTCAGAATTATAAACTCTTAAAGAATCAATAGATGATTTAATACGGATTTGCTCAAGGTTTAATACCTACCCCTCGTAACTATGTCTATAGTGGAGGGGTTTTTTTAAAACGAAGAAATACGCTCTAACTGACATTGAACGATTTAAAGAATCGTTCAAAATTTCTATGCAAAAAAGCTTGCAGTATTCAAAATCGTAGATTACGTTTGTGGCATCAGAAAACCCACATATTCCTGCCGAAAAACTACGATTAGTTGAATCCGTACTGCTGACTTTCTTAAACTTTTTCCCGTTATCACTACGGCTTCTTTTTAATCTAGTCAAACTTTGGCAACGGTTTTTCCAACTCCTATTTGATCCCTCCCAACATCCTGGAAATAGCTACACATTCCAATGTTTCTATGGGCTACTTGAATCGTATTAATTAATTCAAACCCTAAGAAATGAAACAGATTTTTACCCTATGTATCGGAGCCATTATGCTCTTTAACACCCCGGTCTTTTCTCAGATCAACGAACAATTTGAAAATGATTCGGCTGCCCTAGCCGGCAATTGCTGGCAGTTCCTTGGGATGAACTTCGCCAAAAATTCAGGCCCCATCTCAGCTTATTTGATCAATGGAACAGGCAGCTTATATTCACTTCCGCCAGTAAGTGGAGATAGTATTCGAATCATGCGCACACCTTTATTAAATGTTGGTAGCAATATAAACGTTTCCTTTAAATACAAACTCAGTAATACCATAACCGGTCAACAAACGAGAAAGATCGAAGTTGCACTCACAACACTCGCGGGAGGTATAGTGCAGTCTCTTGCCACTATTAACATGGACCGAAATACCAATAATACAACCGCGACAATTTCCTTTAACCAAACCTTTACTGTAAACACGCCTGGCATTTATCGTCTTGCCATTATCACTAGTGGAAGTACAGGAGGTGGAAATGTGAGAATATCTGTTGATGACCTTGCTGAAAATGCTACGGTCATCGGTTGTATGCAAGCTTTAACCTTACCCGTAAAGCTTACCAGCTTCGTCGGAAGTTTGAGCAATAACAAAGTCAATTTGCAGTGGGCCGTTGCAGAAAATGAAGACGATGACCATTTCGAAGTCGAAAAAAGTACGGATGGAAAAGATTTCATTACCGCTGCCGTTGTCATGGCAAGTGAAAAAGCCGGTACAGAAAATTATTCCTTGAATGATATCATGAAGTCAGAAAAAGTTTATTACAGGTTAAAGATGTTTGATAAAAACAAAGTAGTTAATTATTCAAAAACACTGACATTCGAAACTCAGACGGTGGTCAATGCAAGCGGATTACGAATTGTCAATAACCCTGCAATGGATAAGTTGTCGCTAAGTTTTATGTCCGAAACCAATCAATCGTTAGAAATTAAAGTGTATGACCTGAGCGGCCGGATGCAAATGAATCAAAAAGTAAATGTATACCAGGGCACCAACCTCATAAATTTACCTTTGGCTTCTGCTTTCAAGACTGGCATGTACGCAGTCGAAGTAAGCAATGGTTCCGAAAGGCTTACCTCTAAATTCGTAAAGCAATGACATGTCACTTAGACGAAAGCCTAAAATTCTGACGGCTGGATTTATTAATAGAGAACAAGGACCCTTCTTCGGAAGGGTCTTTTTATTTTGCCAGGTATGTCTGCAGATTTTTCACATAGATGTCAAAAGCCTTTACGCCTGCAGGAGTTATCTTACAGATCGTTTGAGGGTAGTTGTCTTTAAATTGTTTGACCACATCGATATATCCTGCTTCTTTTAGTTTTTGAATTTGAACACTCAGATTGCCCGCTGTCGCATTCGTTTTTTCTTTCAGGAAAGTAAACTCAGCCTCCTTCACGCTAATGAGAAGCGACATGACTGCCAGGCGTAATTGAGAATGCAATATGGGATCAAGATCTTTAAACACCCTGATTATTGTGATTGAAGTTTATATTTTGCCCGTAATAAATAACCGGGAATTATCCACGCAATGATCATAGCTAAAGGAATCAGTAAAAACTGGTAGTCGTAATTATCGATTAGCATGGCGGCAATGGAAAGTATCCAGCAACCAATGCCCCCGACAACCAATGGCTTAAATCTTAAAATAATTCCTGACAAAAAAATAGGAATGCCATAGATAGTAAGCAGGATAGGACTGATATGAGTGTAATAATCTCCCTCGGTCAGCCTCCCGATCAAAAATGCGAGCAGAAAGATAACGATCACAAACGTGAGCCAGACGTACCCCAGGATATAACCTGTATAAGTACGGACTCTTCTACGCTTGATTCTTTTACGAATGTACACCAGCTGGTAGATCACTATGATCCATGAAGCAAACCATACCACATAGTGGTATGGGTATTTATAAAAATGCATCAATACAAACTGGGTAAGGCTGCAGACAAAAACAACCCACCCCCAAAGGAGGTACATTGACCCGTCTTCAGCAAATTTATCTTTTGCGCGATTGATCATGCTTTCTATAAGCAATAAACTTTGCTTTGGATCAAAATTTTCTTCGTTCATTGCAGAATTTTATTTGATGATTATTTATAGTGGTCGGTCGTGAGTCGTGAATCGTCAGTGATACTTCGAAGACTCGCGAGCCTCTACTCACGTCTCACGATTCACGTTTCACGAACATCATTCACCATTCACGATTCACCATTTACTGGCACTGGGCCAACATCTCTTCAGCTTGTTTTTGTCCCCAACGCGGATACAAAGGTTTTGGCTGATCAGCCTTGAATAGTTCCACTGCTTTTTCCAATACTGGTTTTGCCTTTGCCTTTCCTCCGCCAAATTGCTCGGGCGTACCGAAAATCCCCGCTCCTTCCAAATAATATAACCGCGGATTATTTGGACTCAATTGCTTTGCCTTGTTTAAATAACCCGCCCCTTCCTGGCCATAAGTCGACCAACGATTTTGCGGATCAACGATCATTTGCTGTGTGGCGGTCATATTTCTTATGGTAAGGATCTCTGCTTTGTCCGCATTGTCCTTTGCTAAAGGATCTGCCTTATCACATAAGGCTTTTATTTTTTCAGCATTGGCATCTTTGTCGAGTTTTGTGTCTGTCCATCCCGGCATAGTTAATGCCAGCCCCGCATAGTAATAAGGAAGCCATTGTGTTTTCTCAGCATCGCCGATTCGCTCAAAAGCTGCGGACACACTTTGAAAATCCGCTGTTGTTTTTGCACTGTCAAACATGTCCAGGCTTTTTTGCATAGCAGCCGCATATTTATCACTTTGCGCATTGACCATAATTGCTGGTAACAGTACCAATGCAAGGATCATTTTTTTCATAATTGTTTATTTATTGTGATTGCATCTTACAAGTTATTATTGATCGCGTCCTGCGTTCTATCAACTCCCCAGCTGAAGAAAGCGCCGATAAAATAAAATCTTTTTGCGGGCGGACCGATCGGTGCCTTGTTCATTCCATTAAAAGAATAATTGTAACCATATACGAAATCATATCCTAAAACATTCGTTACACTACCCACGAGTACCCAAAATAATTTGGGATTGGTTTTGCCAATGCTAGGCACGTAATTCACACTAAACCCGAGGTTATGGAAAGTTTTGGTGGTGCCCTGGTCTGCAATGGTGTACTTGCCATTCCCGTCATACATAAAATCATAATAAGGTCTGCCGGTTGCATAAGTGTAAGTGAAATTGAAGCCCGTTTTTATGTCAGTAAAAAATCTTTTTGTGACGATCGATAATGTATGAGGCGTTGCAAAATCGGGTCTTAACTGCTCCGTGTAGTTGAGGTAGTCACGCCTCGTATCCAGGTAAGAATAGCTGATCCAGTAGTCGAAATTCTT
>DASYSW010000516.1:0-3011 GCA_036002905.1 Chitinophagaceae bacterium | reverse complement strand
ATTATTGCACCCAAAGGTTGAGATCATGATCATAAGCGCGATAATAACAGTGCCGGCATTGCCAAATATTACATCGGCTGCAGCTACAGCGACGCGATCTTTTTCTGCCGTCGCAATCCCATTCATCGGGAGCACAGCGGTGTACATGATATTGGCCGTAACATAAATGATCGTAACGATCAGGGTTCCCAGGAACAGGCTAAGTCCTATGTTTCGTTTCGGATTTTTAATTTCACCGGCGATGAACGTAACATTATTCCACGCGTCACTGCTAAAAACAGACCCTATCATGGATGCCGCGATCGCTCCCAAAGCCGCAATGGTTGTATATGTCTCAATGCTGCCGTCCGCGTTTAGCTTGTGAAGATCCCATCCATTTGCCCAGTTTGCAGACCATACACCGGGTTTCATCAAGATCAATCCAAAGATGATCAATCCAAATAAACTTAGAAGCTTAACGGTTGTGAAACTCGTTTGAATTACTTTCCCGCTCTTAATCCCTCTGGTATTTATGATCGTAAGAAAAATAATTAACGCAATCGAGACAAGTTGAGCAGGAGAAACCTTTATAAAACTCAGGTTAAATGCAACAAGGTCTTCACTCACAGACGGAACCAGGTAAGCAAGAAATTTTGAAAACGCAACTCCTACGGCGGCAATTGTTCCCGTTTGTATCACAGCAAAAAAACTCCAGCCGTATAGAAACGCAACAAATGGGTTGTATGCTTCCTTTAAATAAACATACTGACCACCGGCCTTTGGAAACATTCCGCTGAGCTCCCCGTAACTTACAGCAGCCGTAATCGTCATAAATCCAGTGATCAGCCAAACAGCGATCAACCAGCCCGCGCCCCCAACGTTTCTCGTAATGTCAGCGCTCACAATGAAAATTCCAGAGCCTATCATCGAGCCCGCGACTATCATCGTTCCATCCAATAATCCCAGTGATTGCTTAAACGAAGTTGCTTGCTGAGGTTCGTTCATTATTTTTTCTGCCATGGAAGAGTTAGTTTTCCCGCCCGGACGACCTGTCGGACGAGATTCAAGATAGGCATTTTAATCTTGTAAATCGAACCGCCTTATTCACTTCGCATTAAGTCCATAGTAACAATATCTAAAAAAGAACCCCCAATTTCAGGGGGCCTCGTTTTATTTTTTCTCAGACTTTTTCTTTCCGTACATCTTATTCAAACCCTCCAACAGATCCCGAGTAATATCCATCGTGCTGTCTTTGTAGAAGACAAGACCCGGCTCATTGGATATGATAATCGCATATCGTTTATCCTTGTTATACTCAGAACAAAATTTCCGGATCATGGAAAGAATTTCCTGTTGCGTTTGCACATAATAAGTCTTGTAATCCTGGTCCATGCTGGCTTTCGTATCTTTTATCGTTTGGTCTAACTGGCCCAACTCATTCCGCGCCGCATCAAGTTGTGAGCTGGTCATAGTGGCTCCATGCTGCTGAAAGTTGATATACTTTTGCTGATATAAATTTTGCAGACGATTCATTTCCGCATTCATTTTGTCTTCTTTCTTTTCCAGCTCGCTTTGCATTTCTTTTGCTTTTTCGAAATTAGACGCTACTGAATCCATTTCAAAATAAGCAATCTTACAAGCGCCCAGGGCAGTAGAATCAACCGGGTCTCTTTGTTCAGTTTTATTTTGCGATTTTGTCCCGGTTTTTCCTGAATTGAAATGCAGATAAAATAAAAAACCCACCGCCAACAGAAGAATCACATTCAATATAACCAGGCCATTTTTCATCTCTCGGTTTTTTGCAAAATAAGGACAGTTAGGCGGGCAAATATAAACAATGCCCTACTTTAGGAAACACTTAACTATCACGGATTGCGCAGATCGATTACGGACTTCACGGATCTAAATAACTTTTTGAAAAGAAACAATCTTAAGGCGGTAGTTCTGTCGCTGAACGAGGGATTTTTATTGGCGAAATCCTTTTTGATTCCCAAATCCTGATAAAAAGAAAAGAGGCCATCAAAAGACAACCTCTTATATCAGTGGAATCGTTTTAATTCTTAGACATGATCATTCTTCTTCATCATAAGCCATCGCCTCTCTAGTAGTTTGGAGCAACTCATACTCTTCTTTACTACCCACGATCATATTTTCAAACTCACGCAGGCCCGTACCAGCCGGTATCGGGTGACCTGTGATCACATTTTCTTTTAAGCCAAGCATTTCATCTGACTTACCCTGGATAGCCGCAGAACTCAACACCTTCGTGGTTTCCTGGAATGATGCTGCAGAGATCCAGCTTTGTGTTCCCAGCGAGGCTTTCGTAATACCAAGAAGGGTTGGAGCTGATGTGGCAGGTCTTGCATCACGGAATTCAACCAATTTTTTGTCGTTGCGGCGAAGGATTGAATTTTCTTCTCTCAACTCGCGAAGGCTCACAATTTGTCCTGCACGCAATTTGGCTGATTCACCCGGCTCTGTTACCACTTTCTTGTCAAAGATGAAGTCATTCTCTTCAACAAATTCAAATTTATCTTCAAGATCCTCTTCAAGGAACTTAGTATCTCCCGGGTCAACGATGCTCACCTTGCGCATCATTTGACGAACGATCACTTCGATGTGTTTGTCGTTGATCTTTACGCCCTGTAAGCGATATACTTCCTGAATTTCATTCACCACATATTGCTGAACGGCAAAAGGACCCTGGATCGAAAGAATATCCTGTGGCGAAATCTGTCCGTCACTCAACGCTGAACCGGCTTTCACGAAGTCTCCGTCCTGCGCAAGAATCTGTCTTGTCAACGGCACAAGATATTTTTTTGTCACACCATCCTTTGCTTCAATAATTATTTCACGATTACCACGCTTCACGGCACCCATGGTCACTACACCATCGATTTCAGACACAATGGCCGGGTTACTTGGATTTCTCGCTTCGAACAATTCCGTTACGCGTGGTAAACCACCGGTAATGTCTCGCAATTTGCCAAGTACACGCGGGATCTTTACAATTACCTGGCCCGCCTTTACTT
>DASYSW010000515.1:0-3480 GCA_036002905.1 Chitinophagaceae bacterium | reverse complement strand
ACTTTACAAACCGGGCCAGCGGGAAGAGTTGTGCATAAAGTTTTGGTAGCCCAGGATATGTACTATGAAGGACCAAGTGAAAGGAAGGAGTTTTATTTATCTGTTCTGCTCGACAGGACAAAGGGTCAGAATGTGATCATGTACAGCACTGAGGGAGGGATGAATATTGAAGAGGTGGCGCATAATGCTCCCGAAAAAATTTTTAAAGAATGGGTACACCCCTCTGGTGGATTACAAGCGTTCCAGGCCAGGAAGATCGCTTTTAATCTAGGGCTGACAGGAAACTCCTTTAAAAATTGCGTACGATTTGTCACCAATTTATACAATGCCTACGTCGGTTTGGATTGCTCGATGCTGGAGATCAATCCACTGTTTAAAGCAGCTGATGAAAAGATCGTAGCAGTTGACTGCAAAATGAATTTAGATGAGAATGCTTTGATGCGTCATCCTGACCTTTCGGCGATGCGTGATGTAACCGAAGAAGATCCCACGGAGGTAGAGGCTGGTGTATATAATCTGAATTTTGTAAAACTTGATGGCAACGTCGGCTGTATGGTAAATGGCGCCGGTCTGGCAATGGCGACCATGGATATGATCAAACTAAGTGGGGGTGAACCTGCAAACTTCCTGGATGTAGGCGGCACAGCCAATGCTCAAACAGTAGAAGCAGGATTTAAAATCATTTTGAAGGACGCCAATGTTAAGGCGATACTCATAAATATTTTTGGAGGCATTGTCCGTTGTGACCGTGTTGCCCAGGGAGTGATCGATGCTTATAAGAATCTTGGCAACATACATATTCCTATCATAGTTCGTCTCCAGGGAACAAATGCTGAAGAGGCAAAGAAATTAATTGACGAAAGCGGCTTGAAAGTACAATCAGCAATTTTATTGAGTGAAGCTGCTGAGTTGGTCAAGAAAGCAGTGGCGTAGATAACGAGTGGTAGATAGATTTAACGTGCGCCAAAGTCCCCATCGCGTCACGATAGTTATCGGAAGTCTTGAAGCAATTTAAACATTTTGAGCTTGAGCATCTCTGTGTTTTCCATGCCTCTGTGGCTAATTTTACCACGGAGACACGGACTTCACGGAGAAACACTGGACTTCTGTTTTGAGCAATTATTTCCTGATCATAAAACAGATTCTTCCAGTCATTCCTCGCGCGCAATAACGATGAGATTGCGTCAAGAGCGCCACGAACAATTAAAGCATAAATAATTTATGAATAGCCCGCAGTTTAAACCCCGGGGCTAAAAATTTGCCAAAAGGTGCAAGCAGCTTTCGATTCGGGAGTAAGCAATTTTTGCAACAGGATTGTTTTACGTGTGTAATTCTTCTATCCTTAGCATCAGTCAGTAAACGACAGCTATGAGATTGCCATTCATTTTCTTCTTTGCGTTTTCTTTTCACTGTTCATACTCCCAGAAAGAAACCATTCAAAGTAAAATTGAAAAAGTTACGGTATTCATGAAAGGGGCACAGGTAGAA
Source organism: Chitinophagaceae bacterium (assembly GCA_036002905.1). Taxonomy (GTDB): domain Bacteria; phylum Bacteroidota; class Bacteroidia; order Chitinophagales; family Chitinophagaceae; genus VBAU01. Next base: position 1,992 of record DASYSW010000515.1, on the reverse strand, counting down.
CGTAGTGCCAAACAAAGTCTTTCCGCCGGAAAATACAATATCGCCTTCGATGGTATTTCTCCAAAAATTGATAAACAAAGTATCCAGGTAAAGGCTGAGGGTAAACTTTCGATACTATCTGTTACGCAGCAGATCAACTTTCTGAAAGAACAGCAGGTCCAGGATGAAATAAAACAACTTGAATTGCAAAAAGCAACGCTCGTTGACAAAATAGACATGGAAAAAAATATGCAAAATGTTTACAGGCAAGAGGAACAAATGATCGTAAAAAATCAAAGTATCAAGGGAGATAATGCTACTTTGAAAGCAAATGAATTAAAAGAAGCAGCCGACTTTCAACGTCAGCGTTTAACGGAGATATATCAAAAACTGCAGGATAATGATCACAACTTAAAGAAAATGGATGCTGATCTCCAAAAGCTCAATAAACAGCTTGCGGAGTTAAATCAGAAAAAAGACCTTTCTACGAGTGAAATTATTGTAGCAGTCGACGTAAAAGAGGCGATAAGTGCTTCTTTCCATCTTAGTTATTTGGTAGACCAATCGGAGTGGTATCCTACGTATGATATCAGGGTGCAGGACATTACCAAGCCTTTGACGCTGCAGATGAAGGCGAATATCAAACAACAATCAGGTGAAGATTGGAAAGATGTAAAAATGTTCCTTTCTACCGGCGACCCGAACGAAAACGGGACCAGGCCTACCCTCATGCCCTGGTATTTGAAATATTATTATCCTGTGGCATCTTCTTCAATTATAATAAGGGGCATGACGAGTATTTATGGAAGCCAGGCGCCAAACATGATCTCAGGAATGGTACGAGATTCAAAAGGAACACCCATTTTCGGTGCTACAGTTGCTGCCAAAGGAACAAACATTTCAACTACGACGGATGCCTCCGGGAGCTTTTCATTACCATCGCCAGCCGGAAATAACACAATTGTCATTTCTTATGTCGGTTACGGTACACAGGAAGTAAGGAATGCGTTTGGATACACTGCCATTACGTTAAAGGAACAGGCGGCAAATCTGAGTGAAGTAGTTGTTACCGGGTATAGTTCCGCAGGATCTGAAGATTTTTATTATAACGACAAAAATTATAAAAAGAAAAATGAAGAAACCGCCATAACTACAACCACCCTATACAAACCAACCACGACGGTTTTTGAAATCGAAGACCCTTATAGCGTGCCGAACGATGGAAAAACTTACACCGCAGATATTAATAGCTATGAACTCAATGCGTCTTATGAGTATTATGCTGCACCAAAACTTGATGCCGATGCCTATCTCACCGCGAAGATCGTCGACTGGCAGGAATTGAACTTATTACCCGGCGAAGCGAACCTTTTCTTTGAGGGTACTTATCTCGGAAATTCTACGCTTGATTTAATGAATGCCAATGATACTTTAAAGCTCTCTCTTGGAGTTGACAAAGGAGTTGTTATAAAAAGGAATTTGCTCAAAGAATACAGTCAGAAAAAATTCCTGGGCGGTAATAAAACCGATACCCGCCAATACGAAATCGTTGTTCGCAATAATAAACAACAACCAATTAATATTATTATTGAAGACCAGTTCCCCATTTCAACTAACAAGGACATTGAAGTGGAGAAACTTTCGCATGAAGGAGGCAAGTTGGATGATGATACGAAGAAAATAACCTGGAACCTGACCGTGGACCAAAAAAAAGAAACAAAACTTCAATTAGGCTATTCAGTAAAATATCCAAGGGACAAGGTTCTGCAGTTGGAGTAAAGTCGGTGCTTTTGTTCTTTTTGCCTTGATGCAAAAAGAACAAAAAAATCAAGGCTCTATAAAAAATGGCTAAAAATGATTCACTCCGCTACCGAAAATAAACTCTAATGCCAAACGACTATAAATCCATTTGACGTACCTGCCCTTCAGCTTTTCAAAAAAGCCCAACATTATTTTCGGCTTAACGCTTCGTTCATCATTTTCTTAACGCCATTTTTTCTAAGGCCGGGTATC
>DASYSW010000514.1:0-3884 GCA_036002905.1 Chitinophagaceae bacterium | reverse complement strand
GTCTTTCATGGCTGCACCTATCTGGATCTTTATTTGCTCAGCTGTACGCTCACCGATCAATAGGCTATGATAGCGGCGTAACGCCTCCATTATATCTGCGGTAAATTCATCGCCGGCGATGCGGATTGACTGGTCACAAACTATACCTGCCAGCGCGATGACCGTAATACCGGTAGTACCTCCTCCAATATCTATGATCATATTACCTACCGGCTCCTCCACATCGATTCCAATACCCAGTGCAGCAGCCATCGGCTCGTGGATAAGGTATACTTCTTTGGCGCCGGCCTGCTCAGCACTGTCGCGAACAGCTCTTTTTTCAACTTCTGTAATTGAAGATGGAATACAGATCATCATTCGCCAGCTTGGCGGGAAGAGAGGTTTTTTGGGATAGATCATTTTGATCATTTCCCGGATCATTAGCTCCGCAGCATTAAAATCAGCAATTACACCATCCTTCAAAGGTCGAACGGTACGGATGCTTTCGTGTGTTTTTTCATGCATCATCAAAGCTCTCTTGCCAACTGCGAGCACATTTTTTGGATTGTTGCGATCGAGAGCTACAATGCTAGGTTCATTTACCACCACCTCGTCATTATGTATAATAAGAGTATTTGCCGTGCCCAGGTCAATCGCTATTTCTTGTGTAAACCAGTTAAAAAGTCCCATTTATGCTATTGGATTTAATGGGTGCAAAGTACGAGTAAATAATTTGAATTAGCAAAGCGAAACCGCTTGCTGTTTCTGGTGATTTCCATTTACTTGTATTGCACGAATTCTTTCAACAATTTGTCTTGCCAGGTTTTGCTCAATCAACTGAAAAATCACTCGGGGTCAGCTGATTTTTCTTCACATTTTTCAGGTTTAAACAATCCATAAAAAAACATGACCTCCTGATTTTGGCATGGTAATGGAAAGCTATAACGAGTATCTATGAAAGCACCGAAAATTTTAGCCGTACACCTTCATCATAAATCAACATATATATTTCTATCTATCAGCAAAGAAAGGCGGTCCCGGTAACGGAATCGCTTTTTCTTTTTATTCTTTTTCTCCCCTATTTTGATCCAGACTTTAAAAATTTTCGTATAGCTTTCAGTTAAACGCTTCTGACATGAGAAATATTTTAGCTTTTGCCGCTATTTTCCAATTTCTGAGCATTGTTGCTGCCGGCCAGGACATGGACAAGATCAGGAATGATTTCGAACGCATATTAAAAGATACTGCCGTTAAATATGGGCACAATAAGTCGACAGGGAAATTTTACAATATCCGAGGCTTCAAAATGTACGCGGAAGTCTATGGAAAGGGTGCGCCACTTCTCATTATTCACGGGAATGGAGGCTCGATAAGGGACTTTGTTTACCAGATCCCCTATTTTGAAAAGAAATACAAGGTGATTGTTGCGGATAGCCGTGCGCAGGGAAATTCCGCAGACAGCGGAGATAGCCTGACTTACGAAATGATGGCTGATGACTATGCATCTCTCCTCGATGCTATGAAAATCGATTCTGCTTATGTGATCGGATGGAGTGATGGTGGGATCAATGCACTGCTGCTTGCCATCCGACATCCGGAAAAAGTAAAAAAACTCGCGTCGACAGGCGCCAATCTCGTCCCGGATACTACCGCAGTTCCAAAGGAAGTTTGGGATATTGCCCTTCCGGCCTATTTAGCACTAAAGGCCAAAGCACAAAAAACTGCGGAAGAAAAAGATGAATACAAACTAATGCGTTTGTTAGCCGAACAGCCTCACATCTCTTTAACTGATCTGCAAAAAATTTCCTGCCCATCACTGATCATTGGTGGTGATCATGACGTGATCAAAGAAGAACATACAATGCTTATTTATAAAAATATTCCAAAAGCAGATCTTTGGATACTTCCCGGGTCAGGCCATAGCACACCAATTTTTTACAAGGATGATTTTAATAAAGTGGTCGATAGATTTTTTTCGACTCCATATAGAACAATCGCGGGAGAAGGAAGATTCTTTTAATCTTTTGCGCTGCCGCTTTTTTCTGGGATGTCTGTTCTTAAAGTGGTTGTTCTTTTGGCCTTCTCTATGCTTCCGCGGCATTAATAGACCGATTATTTTAATTAGGCACGAAGGACATGGACTTAAGAAGCGACGAACCCCAATCGTTTTTCCAGTTCCGTGGATAAGAGAGGAAGTTTTCTCCTTTCAATTAAAAAACTATTGAGCTGCGCAATTTCTTTAAAGATATAGTGCCTGTCTGCAGCGGCCTTTAAATAATCTTTTCCACTGCTACCACCGGTCCCTATTCTTGTGCCGATCATTCTATGTACCATGTTCATGTGCCGGTATCGCCATGAACTTAATTGTTCGTCAATTTCGAGTAGATCATTTAATAATTGAAATGGTAACTGCAAAAGGGGATAGCCCCTGTAGAGCATAATAAATAGTGCAGCCCGACAAGCCCTGGGCGACAAAGAACGTTGTGCGTTGCTTGCTCCTGGCTGGTGCATGTCTGTTTCAAAAAACATCTCTTCAAATGATGAGAGGTTATCTTTCTCGACATCGGCTAAACTATTCTTATAGCGATCCCGGTAATCATCCCAAAAGGTTTCTTTTTCTTTCTTATCGTACATGGGCGCCAGCGGCATTCTTTCCAACCAGGCATTCACTAATTCCAATAAAGATTTTTCTGACTCAGCTTTTTTTATTATTTCAATTTGTTCTTTACGCAATTTTGAAATATAATATTCCTGGCCATAACGAGCTTCAAATTTTAATCCCAGTTTTGCCTCAAGTTCTTTGAACTGCCAACTCTGAAAACCTGATGCAGGCCGAAGAATATCGCGGAAATCCAGGAAATCCATCGGCGTCATTGTTTCCAGGATATCGATCTGGTGAACCAACACTCTTAAAATAATGACCATGCGATTCAGGCGATGAACAACAGTTTGCAATTCCGGCGAATTGTCATTCATCGCGGGTTTTTTCATTACGAGTAAAATAGAATCTATTTCATGATGAAGCTGCTTAAACCACAGTTCATAGGTTTGATGAATGATAATAAAGAGCATTTCATCGTGCGCCGGCAAATTCCGTTTAATACTTTCAGGGGATTGGGCATTTAGAATTTTGTCCAATTGCAGGTAATCATTATAATGCATTTCACCAGCCATATAAAACTATTACGCAAATGTAGCAGGGAAATTAAGCATTATCTGCCGACAGAAGTCTTCGACTTAAACTCATATCCAATATCAGTACGATAATAGATGCCTTCAAAGCTGATATCTTCAAGTATGAGCAATGAGCTCTCGGCTGCCTCGCGAATATTCTTTCCATATGAAGTGGCACACAGTACCCTGCCTCCGTTGGTTACAATTTTGCCGTCGGTTTCTTTTGTACCCGCGTGAAAGATGAAAGAGTCTTTATCAGTTTCCGGCCTGAGGCCTTCAATTTCAAATCCTTTTTCATAGGAACCGGGGTAGCCTCTGCTAACCGCCATTACAGTAACAGCAGTGCGTTCGTCGACTCTCAGTTTTACAGTATCCAATTCCTTTTGAGTGGCTGCGACAAACAGGCCTACAAGGTCCGTCTCCAGTCTCGGCATGACCACCTCGGTCTCAGGGTCACCCATCCGGCAATTATATTCAATTACATATGGCTCGCCATTTACGCTGATCAAACCAAAGAATACAAAACCTGTATACTCGATTTCTTCCTTGTACAAACCAGCAATAGTAGGTTTAATGATCCTTTGTTCTACTTTATGCATGAAACCCGGGGTAGCAAATGGAACAGGACTAACGGCACCCATTCCACCGGTATTCAGTCCCGTATCGCCTTCACCTATCCTCTTGTAATCTTTTGCTTCAGGAAGTAATAGATAATTTTTTCCATCAGTTAG
>DASYSW010000513.1:0-8639 GCA_036002905.1 Chitinophagaceae bacterium | reverse complement strand
GAATGCGACCGGGTCTCCGTAAGGACCCAAATACTTTGCAGGTCCAAAACCAAGGATCGGATAGAAAATAATTGCTAAGAGAAGAAGGCCGACAGTGAAGCCTTCATCTTTTCCGAAACTTTTAGACAGCATGTTTATCATCCATATAGCATAAATGAGATTGACAAACGGGATCAGCATCAACAGCAGCCACCACCATGGTTTGCCGACAATTTTAAGCATGATGTATATGTTGTAGATCGGTATGATACAGGCCCAGCCTGGTTGACCAGCTTTCGTATAAATTTTCCACTGGGCAGCAATAAGAAAAATGGTAATGGCAAGCCAGCAAATGATGACTGCGGGACTGAAGAAGATAGCAAAAGAACGATCATAATCTTGTTCCATAACAGTTGGTTTTAGTGAATACAATATAAAAAATTTTACCGCCATTTCAAATCAAAATACTATCACCATTTCATTGCGATCGATGATTGCAAAAACCATCAAAAATATTTGCCAAAAAATAAATCTTATCCGAAAAATTCCGGCACATTTTTTTAATTAACAGTTGTGAATAATTAACTTTAGGAAACCAGTAATTTAATCGGTTATTTTAGAAAACGATAAGTTACTTCCTTAAAGCAGCGAAAACACCGATAACGAACCGTCCGCGTTAACGGCATTATGAAAACTTAAATTGAAGCGCATTGACAGACACGATCATCAACCTTGAAACCGTAAACCCTATTGAGTTTTTCGGAGTAAATAATGGTAAGCTCGATATCCTCAAAAAAAAGTTCCCACTCTTAAAGATCCTTTCACGTGGCACACAACTTAAGCTAAGCGGTGCTCCCGAGCAAGTAGAGAATGCCCGGGAAAAGATTGATCTCATTGTGCAATACCTTGAACGTAACGGGCACATGAGTGAAAACTATTTTGAGCAGATCCTTGGGGGCGATGATGCCGAGGCCATTGATCATTTTATCGAGCGCAATCCCAATGACATTTTGGTTTTTGGCCCTAATGGAAAAAGCGTTCGTGCACGAACCGCGAACCAGAAAAAGCTGGTGCAGCAGGCAGAAAAAAATGATATTGTTTTTGCCATCGGTCCTGCCGGTACAGGTAAAACATATACCGCGGTTGCGCTTGCTGTCCGGGCATTAAAGAATAAACAGGTAAAAAAGATCATTCTTACCCGTCCCGCTGTTGAGGCCGGTGAGAGTCTTGGGTTTTTGCCGGGCGATCTGAAAGAAAAGATCGATCCGTACCTGCGGCCACTCTATGATGCGCTCGACGATATGATTCCCGCGGACAAATTGGGGTATTACATGAGCACAAGGACGATTGAGATAGCTCCCCTGGCATACATGCGCGGCCGTACACTTGATAATGCTTTCATTATTTTGGATGAGGCCCAGAACGCTACCGATCTCCAGCTAAAAATGTTTTTGACCCGCATTGGAGCTAATGCAAAAGCGATCATCACCGGTGACATCACACAGGTTGACTTACCGAGAAATCAAAGGAGTGGACTACAAACCGCCGTACGCATTCTGAACAACATTGACGGCATAGCCCATATCGAATTGGACGAAGATGACGTTGTGCGGCACAAACTGGTAAAGCAAATTTTAAGGGCCTACGAAAAAGAAAGAAAGCAAGACGAAAGAAAACAGGAGCATAGGGATTAAAGGTATAGATAGTAATCTTTTAATAAACCTTTAAACTCGTTTGTGTACTGTTGATGATCATTCCAAATTGAAATTTCTTCGATAAGAGTTTCGGCAGCACTTCCCCGGGTTGATTTTCCCGCGATCATCATGCGGAAGTAGTTATGTTCCGGTGATTGCTTTACAAAGACAATTTTTGAAACGAACAGATTTTGCCTGAATAGAACTTTTTTGATCTCTTCATTTCGTTTAAATGGTAGCAATAGATAAAAAACACCGGAAGCAGAGAGATTGTGTTTTATGATATTCAGCAAGTCGTTAAACAGTAACCCTGATTGATGGTGAGCAATATTCCTGGTTTCCTTGTCTGATGGTATCTCTTTTTCATAAAACGGTGGGTTGCTTATGATACAGTCATACTTTTTACGGAAAGAAAATGTTTTGACATCACCATGAATGATGTTGATTCTTTTCGAAAACGGTGAGGCGGCAATATTGTCCCTCGCCTGTGTATATGCCTCCTGATCAATTTCGATCGCATCAATATCTGCATAAGAAATCTTTTGAGCATACATCAGGCTCAATAAACCTGTCCCTGCTCCTATATCAAAAACATTTTTGGTTGTTACCTTGTCACTTTTATTTTCTTCAGCTATCCATCCTCCAAACAAACAAGCATCAGTCGTGACTTTCATGGCGCATCGATCCTGGTAAATAGTGAATTGCTTGAATTGAAAGTATTTGTTTGACACGAATCACACGAATTAGACACTGATTACACGAATTAGATCGAATATAGATATTACAATTTGAATAATTCGTGATAATTAGTGTAATTCGTGTTTCGCTCTCGCACTCGCAGTGATTGAAAGATCAGCAAAATCTTTTTCAAGAAATTTGTAATAGGCAGTGATGCCGATCATGGCTGCATTGTCTGTGCAGTATTGAAAGGCAGGAATGAATGTATTCCAATGATATTTCTTTCCTACTTCCTGGAAAGCCGTTCGCAGCCCACTATTTGCAGAAACCCCACCAGCTATGCAGATATCTTTGATCCCTGTTTGTACAGCGGCTTTTTTCAGCTTATTCAGCAAGATGCTTGCAATGCGTTGTTGAATGGATGCACAGAGGTCAGCCAGATTGTCCTCGATAAATTTTCTTTGCTCGTCTTCAGTGGCAATACTCTCTTCTTTGTAAACCTGGCTTTTCCCGGCATTTTGTAGGAAGTAAAGGATTGAAGTCTTTAGGCCACTAAAACTAAAATTCAATCCCGGGATCTGTGGTTCCGGAAAATGAAAACGATCCGGATCGCCGTTCTTTGCATATTTATCAATCAATGGTCCGCCAGGATAAGGTAGACCCACCAATTTTGCAGATTTGTCAAAGGCCTCTCCCGCTGCATCATCAATGGTTTCACCGATTACTTCCATTTTAGTTGGGGACTTGCATAAGACAATTTGAGTGTGTCCGCCACTTACAGTAAGGCATAAAAATGGAAAACCTGGTTTTGGATCATCAATCAAGTTAGCCAGTACATGCGCCTGCATATGATGTACAGCGATCAGGGGCTTATCTAAAGCAAGGGCCAACGATTTTGCAAATTGACTTCCCACTAACAGGGACCCGATAAGACCTGGAGACTGAGTGAAAGCTATTGCGTCCATTGATGACAATGCACAATTGGCAGATGACAGGGCAGTCTCAACAACAGGAATTATGTTTTGAATATGAGCCCGGCTCGCTAACTCGGGGACAACTCCTCCGTATTTCTCGTGCACAGTTTGATTAGCGGTAATATTGGATAGGATTTTTCCGTCTTTGCAGACGGAAGCGGATGTTTCATCGCACGAAGATTCTATGGCCAGTATAACAATACTCAATGTTCAATTATCAATTCTCAATACTCAATGGTTTCAAAATTACTTGAACATTGAACATTGAGCGTTGAATATTGAAAATTATTTAGAGCGAATAGCTACCACAGGATCCATCCTCGCAGCTTGTGAAGCGGGAATAATTCCGGCAAGTACTCCGACAAGAATACAAATGCTGATTGCCGTAACGAGATTGCTTGTGGAAATGAATACAGGGAAATTCAGTGCGCCCGATAATATTTTCGTAAGAACGAACACGAGAAGCAATCCCATTAATCCACCGATGATGCACAGGAAAGCAGACTCCAACAAAAACTCAGCGAGTATCACTCTTTTCTTGGCGCCGACTGCTTTTTTCAAACCGATCTGGTTGGTTCGCTCGCGTACACTTACAAACATAATGTTAGCAACTCCAAACATTCCGACGATCAATGATATGCCTGCAATGATCCATCCTCCCGTATTCAATGGTCCAAAAATATTGCTGACCGCTTCGCTAAAATCATTGATATCATTTAATGCAAAATCATCATCCTGGGTAGGGCTTAATTTGTGAATAGCACGCATAGCTCCTTTCAGGTCATCTTTTAAGGCGACACTTCGTAAGTTATCCTTTCCTTGTACGAGTATCACCGGGTTTGAGTTTTTTGCCCACATGATATTCCTGGCAAATTTGTAGGGCATGATCACACTCTGATCAAATTGCCAGCCACCAATCATGCTTTTGCCCTGTTTTTTAATGATGCCGATGACCTGCACTTTTTTCCCGCGGACCTGTACAAGCTTACCTACCGCGATTTCCGTCGATACGAATAATTTTTCCGCCACTTCATCACCCAATAAAATTACCGGGCTCCCGTGATCAAACTCAGATTCGGTTATATAACGGCCATCGGAAATATCGACCGGCTGAATACTCTGAAATTCTTCGCTGATGCCATATAGGTTTACTCCTGAGAGCGAGTTATCGGCATACTCGACGTTGTCATTGGCATTAATGTTAAAGGCTACATATTTTGCGCTAGGCGTTCTTTCCTTGATCTGCTTTATCTCATCAAATTTCGGTTCAGGTCGTTTTACAAATTTCCACCAGGGATAGTCGGGTCCGCCTCCAGCACTATAATCCCATTTGTCGATATAGATGGTGTTTGTGCCCAGGCTCTTGATCTCTGTTTGGATATTATGCTCCAGGCTGTTAACTGTGGCCAACACGCCGATAATACAGAAAATCCCAATCGTAATGCCGAACAAAGAGAGGAACGTGCGGAGTTTGTTCTTCCACAATTCCTGCATGGCCATTTTAAAACTACTCCCTATAATTTCGATGGTGCGGCGCATACAGCAAATTTACAGGATAGCCACCGGGCAGTGAAAGATTTTTATTTAGATGGTCACTTCCCGGTTGGCCATAGTAAGGGGACCTTCCGAATTCTCTTTTGCCGGGAAGAAGGAAAGGGCGTTAAGTGAGTTCAATGTCTCTTACCGTCTTACTACCTTCCCCCCAACGAGGACTTGCCTTGGTTTTGCCGGCGAAAAATGCCTTTGATCAACATTAGGGAACCGGTGGCTTATAACTCTTACCTCGTAACCGGTAAGGTCTTATCTTTGCCCTTCTTTAAAAAATAGAGAATGAATTTTGATCGCAATACGGTAATTGGATTTATAGTACTGGCACTTTTATTTGGCGGTTACTTTTGGTGGACCAGCAAGGAGCAGTCAGCATATCGGGCACAAAAAGCAAGGCAAGATTCTATTGCAAAAGCTAACGCGCCAAAGATTGACACGGCAATCTCAAAAATTGAAAACGCGAAAAATGATTCCATTGCGAAAGTCAAGACCGCTGGAGGTTTTCAGAAAGCGCTCGGTGATACCGAACACACAGTGGTAATAAATAATAATGTACTTGAAATAACTTTTAGCAGTAAAGGTGGTCAACCAAAGGAAGTAAAACTGAAGAAATTCAATGCACCTGATAGTACTGCCGTAAAACTCGCGAGCTCAGACTTTGACAAGATCGATTATTCTGTAAATACAGGAGCCAACTCGAGTGGTTACATTTCAGAATTTAATTTTCATCTTGATACAGTAATTGAAAACGCTGATAAAAGCTGGGTCGTCGTATATGCATTGAGACCGGATAGCAACGGGCCCACGATTCGCCACCAATTTATCATCAGGCCTGATGATTATATGATCGACTTTACGATACAGATGGAAGGAGCTGATAAATTATTGACGCAAGGCAATCTGAATCTAACATGGCAATACAAAGCTATTCAGCAGGAATCTGACATAAGTTTTGAAAAACAAAACACGCAGGTCGGCTATATCATGGATGGAGATTTTGATTATCACACGATCGGCCGTCGCAGTAGTAAAGATTTCGATAAACCGGTAAAATGGATCGGCATCAGGCAGCGCTTTTTTAATACCTTCTTGGTAGCAAAAAATAGTTTTTCATCTGGCCGCATGGAATGGATAATTCCTCCGGATACTGCGAGGACGGTTATGCAGTCCATAGCCAATATGAGAATGCAACTAGCCGTAGATCGCTCCGCCTCCATTCCTTTCAATATTTTGTATGGCCCGGCGGATTTCAAAATGTTGAAGCATCATGACATGAATTTTGAGAAGTTGATAAACCTGGGACAGGGAGCCTATGCCTTTGTGAGGCCACTGAACAGGTTTATTGTGATTCCGGTATTCGATTTTATTAAAAGCTTCACAGCCAGCATGGGTTTGGCAATCGCACTGCTGACAATTTTCATCAGGACGATAACTTCTCCATTAATGTATCCTGGTTATAAGACCAGCGCACAAATGAAGGTTTTGAGGCCGGACCTGGCAAAGCTGAAGGAGAAGTTTCCCGAACAGCAACAATATGCGATGGAGCAAATGAAATTTACGAGAGAAGCGGGTGTAAACCAGTTTGCCGGATGTTTGCCTGCTTTGGTTCAGATCCCGATCTTTTTCTCCCTATATAGTTTCTTCAATTCTAATGTCTCTTTCCGGGGTCAAAGTTTCCTATGGGCAAAAGACCTTTCAGCCTTTGATGATGTAATCAAATTTGGCGTAAATATTCCACTATTGGGAAGCCATCTCAGTCTCTTTACGATCACCGCCGTCATCACCAGCTTCCTTATTTCTTTATACAGTATGAGCACGGCTATGTCTCCGGATCAATCGAATCCGGTGATGAAATACATGCCCTATATTTTTCCCTTCTTCCTTTTATTCATATTCAATCGCCTTCCCTCAGCGTTGACCTGGTATTATACGGTTTCGAATGTTATTACATTGATACTTCAGTTTATTATTCAGAACTACATTATCGATCACGATAAAATCCTGGCAAAAATTGAAGCGAACCGGAAAAAGCCAAAAACAAAATCGAAATGGCAGGAGCGAATGGAGCAAATGCAGGAACAGCAGAAAAAAATGAAAGAGCTCCAGCAAAAGAACCGTCGCTAATTTTATCATATTTCTGCATCACAAGGTTTTCCCAAGAGCAACGAATTAACTAATTTGCCACGTCTTGTTACAGGTAGTCCTACATAGTTAAGCATGAAAGAAAGATCCCTGATATTGTCCATTTTATTGCTTTTGTATATTTCTTCGTTTGCTCAAAAAAAATTTTCAGAGGGAAGCATAGTTTATAATGTCGTTGTAAATACAAATGACCCAAATCCAAAATTGGCAGATGGGTTTGATGGCGCTACGAATACTATCTATATCAAGGGTAAACTTAGCCGTTCAGAGTTAGTGAGCGTATTCGGTACTCAATCCACCATCATAGACGGAAGGACCGGAAATGTCGATGTGCTTAAAGAGTATGGAGACAAAAAATATATGATTAATATGACGCCTGCCGACTGGCTAGAAGCGAATCAAAAATATGACAGCGTCAGCTTTACCTATCTGGACGAATATAAAACTATCGCAGGCTATAGTTGCCGCAAGGCAATTGGAAAACTAAAGAATGGCGAAAGTTTTATCGTTTATTATACAACGGAGCTCATTCCCGAGAATCAGAATTTTCAATACAGCAACAGGACCCTCCCCGGTCTCGCCCTTGAATATGAATCTAACCTCGGAAAGAATAAGGTAGTATTCACCGCGTCTAAGATTAGTTTCGATCCCGTTCCTGCGTCAAAGTTTGATCTCCCTAAAACAGGATTCAGGATAATGACCTACAAGGAAAGTAAAGTAGCGGGGAAGTAATTAATGATTGATAGTGAAACCAGCGCTTTGAGTAGTAATGAAAATCTTTTTCTTGAGAGGTACTATATAAGTCGTGTTACCTTTTTGATACGTAACGACGGTGTTTAAATTGATATACTCGTTTTTCTGGCCCGGGTTGATAACCTGGCTTCCACGGAAGTTATAGTTTGACTTCAACGAGAAACCGCCTCGAACAACCGCAAAGTTTTCATTTGACAGAAGCGAACGATTCTTTGGGGTTTTACCTTTGTCACCAAGAACGGCAAAAGAGCTGATGGCCCAAACCGCTAATGATAAAGCCACTGCGATTCTCCTCACAATTTTTAGTATGGTTGATCGGTTAATTGACATCCTGTACAAAATTAAAAGAAAAAATATTCATAAATCCAACCGCCTATCACATCTTTTAATATTTATTTAACGGGCAAATCGAAAAAATGTTACAGAAACCTTCGATTTTTTACCTTTATGAGGTAATTTTCCTAAAATCCTGACATGAAAGAGAATCCATACCGGGAAAATAAGGACGAAATAAATGACTTATTAAAACAATATGAGAATTTAAAGACAGGTCGCAGCCACAAATTTCTTGACGAAGAATCTTTCGAAAAGATCGTTGAGTTTTATGACGAAAAGGAAGACCTTCAAAAAGCCCTTGAGGCTGCGGAATTAGGTTCAGAGCAGTATCCTTTTTCTTCTTCTCTCCTTATTAAAAAAGCTGATATTTTATTGTCCCTGAGGCATTACCACGATGTCCTAAAGGTTTTAGAGCAGGCCGAACTCTTTGATGCCGGCGATATAAATCTTTATATCCTGAAAACGGACGTTTTGCTGGCACTTGATAAGCAGGAAAAAGCAGTCGAATTATTGGAAAAGGCATTGCATTTATTTG
>DASYSW010000512.1:0-1944 GCA_036002905.1 Chitinophagaceae bacterium | reverse complement strand
CTTTTGGTTCATTTACCATAATGTTGCTGGTCACTGGTATTGCATTTGCCCATTTACTCGGTGGATTTTTGCTTGTCCTGGGATTGCTCACCCGTTTTGCCTGCATTCTGCAAATTCCTATTCTGATCGGCGCTATCGTTTTAAACAACTCCTCGGGCAATGTCTTTAAGCCATTTTCTGAATTAACCCTTTCCATATTGATCCTGCTTTTATTGGTATACTTCTTAATTGTGGGCAACGGGCCCTGGTCTTTTAGATTGACTCCCGATCAGGATAACAAGTAAGCACTTCAATGGCTGGTATGGGATGAGTATTATTGTCTGTTTGGCCATCGCACATGCAGTTCTTAATTAGTGGGTAACACATTTCAGAGGGGTACACCAAATACCTGGATTCCCTTAAGCTCAGCCTTGACCTCCCCCCAAAAAATCGGAGCGATGTAAATTATAAAATCGGGGAAGCTTGCAACTCAAAAAATAAATTTAGGTATTAAGATGTGTTAAATAGTGTGCCTAGTTAGATATTTGCAAATTGTAATAAAAATAAGTTCGACCACTAAGTGGAAACCATTAGTTGATTCGAAAAGATAAAATTTAACAGTAACTGAATGTTATTTTTGATATATTCAATTCCTAAACCTTATTCTCATGATAACATTAACCGTCAATGGCGGCCCTCCAACATTTGAAGTCGGGTTTGTAGAAGACATGAATATTCAGGATGCACTGGAAGCCGCATTTAATGCTTCATCAGATTCTAAGATTCTCACCTTTTCACTTCAATTTTATGGAAATTCACTTGGTTACCTCGTGAACATGGTCAATGAGACATACGACTCATTTATAGCACCCAATAGTTATCAACCTTTTTTTTATTGGGAGATTTTACTCAATAATACTCCAATTACCAAGGGGATAGATAACACAAAATTGATGGATGGAGATAGTGTAGAATTTATATACACAAGATTTGTACCTGAAGTACATGGAAACTCTACCCTCGCAGTTAAATTCAAGCAAAAAGCATTAAGTCAATCGAATTAGAATTCGAGTAATTTCTAATTGATTTTTTCCATTCTTTTTCCGGCCCGAATTATTTTTTAAAGCTTAACTAACTTTAAAATGAAACGAATCCCGGTAATTTTTAATCATAGCGCTGCAATTGATGATTTTGTATCCACTGCTTTACTGACTACCATGCCGCATATTGACTTGAAAGGGGTTATAGTCACCGATGCGGATTGCATAACCGATCAGGGAATGCAGATGACATGGAAAGTTCACCAGTTTTTAAAAATAACCCACCTTGTTCCCGGTCTTAGCGACGCCCGGGGATGGAATCCCTTTCCGTATTTGTATCGGGCTGACTGCGAAAGAATGCGTCGGATAGGGGTTCTGAAAAATTTGAAGGACAATCCTTCCTGGCCTCCGTATCCTTCCGGAGAAGCCCTTTTTAGGAACTTGCTGGAAAATTGTATAAAAAATAATGAGCCAGCCATCGTGCTGGTTACCGGACCTTTTACTACTCTCGCAAATCTATTGAGTAAGGATCCAGACTTAAAAAAAGGAATCAGTGAAATAGTTTGGATGGGAGGTGCGATTAACGTTAAAGGTAATCTTATGCCGAAAACAGTTCCAGAAGTGATCCGTAACAGACATGCGGAATGGAACGCCTTTTGGGACCCGTTCGCCGTGGAAACAATGCTCTCCATGGCGACAGATATTCGGATCTTTCCATTAGACATTACGAATCAGGCCAGACTCAAAAAATCATTTCTTGCAGAGTTGAAAACCCAGAGCAGGAAATATCAATTATCCAGGTTTGTCTCCCAAGCATACAAACTCGTTGAACAGGAAAAGGATTATGAAATGTGGAATACACTGGCAACTGCATATTTATCGCGAGAGACAAATCTTTTTGAAGAGCCTGAAAATATGATGCTCG
>DASYSW010000511.1:0-3840 GCA_036002905.1 Chitinophagaceae bacterium | reverse complement strand
ATATTTCATTTCCTGATGCGGTTTTCGGAACGCAAGTAGAAGTTCCTACGATTGATGGAAGAGCAAAAATTAAAATCCCGCCCGGCACGCAGGGTGGAAAAATATTCAGGCTGAAAGGAAAGGGATTTCCCGGTGTAAATTCCTATCAGAAGGGCGACCAGTTAGTTCATATAAACGTTTGGACACCCCAAAACGTAAATGTCGAAGAGAAAACAATGCTGGAGAAATTTAATCACTCTCCTAATTTTAAACCTCACCCGGACAAGAGCGAAAAAAGCTTTTTTGATAAGGTTAGAGAGATGTTTTCCTGATAAAATCTATTTGCTCTAAATGAGTACGTGTGCCCGCAACCCGAACACATGCACGGGACCTCTGTCTTTGTTGTAAGCAGGATTTTTTACAAACTGGTAATCGAAACTGAACCATAGGAAATTTAGAATTTTCGCATTATAGTAAGTCTCAACGATCGTCTCATGGCCATAATTCAGTTTCCCATCGCCAATGATGAATCCATAACCACCGTCGTTCAAAAAATTTCTGTGACCATCCGAAATTCCATTACTTGCTATTGCAATTCCAACAATATCGTCACCACGTTTCCAGCAGTTCCCTTTGATCGATAATCCGGCCGTAAATGTTTGGTCGATTTCCGTGAATGCCCACGACACATATTTCCCATCGTTCCAGCCAATGCGGCTAAAAAACCCGATCTCGTTGCTCAACTCCTGTTCTATATTCAAACCCAACCCAAATTTTTTTCCTCCATACGTATTGTTTTCTGCATCGCCTGAGATCACATCCAGTAAAAAATTGTCGTTTGTGGCCACAGCATTTATTCCATCCTTATACGATGGCGACTTAGAACGTGTATTGCTAAAGATCAGTTGAACATTACCCTTCCTCTTATTGATAGAAATTTTATGTTCAAACTCGACAGTTTCGGAGTGGGCTTTTGGAAGTCTATATTCGAGCAGATGGTAGTTTGCAATACGGGGCACTGCAACACTTGAAAAACGTATAGCCCATGACGGCTTGATCAGCTCAGCAACTATACCGTATGTATATCCCCTCGTGTCTGCAGGATAGTCCCATGCACCATTTGCCCAAATGCTCCAGTTAAAAAATTGTGTGCGGGGATCTTTACTATAATTATTGTAATCAAAAAAATCGCTGATCGCAAACTTTCCCGCGCTGATAGTTATCCGATCAGTTGGTATGGGGCCTGCCAGTTGGTTCAAATCATCAGAGACATACTCATACCTGGTATTAGGAAGGGGAATGTGTTGCTGCAAGTAGGCGCGTGCAATAAACACCTGGGGTTCTGTAGCACCCACTCGATATGTTTCGCCGTTTAATGCTCCGGCAACACCCGTGGCAAAGCTCAATCCTTTTCCACCGGCAACTTCGGGATCAACATAAATGGCCGCTCCCTTCCACAATCTTCTTCCTAAAAATAAGGTAGAGGTCAGGCTCACAGCAGTGGGTTCTACCGAATCAGCGAGGCTATTCTCTCCTTTATATTGAGATGGGAAGCCAGAATGTTTTTGACCTATTATCGTGGCCTGGAAATGAGCTGTCCAATTGCCGGGGGCAATACTATCGGTTTGCGCGGAAACTATATGAGCAGAAAAAAAGAGTGGGAAGATAATCATCATTCGTCCTCCAGGGTTCTTTTTTATTTTCATTATTACGGCGTTGATTTTCGAAAGATTACAACAATGTTCCTTTTAGAATGATCGCAGCAATTGTAAAATAAATAACAAGCCCCGTGACATCTACAAGCGTTGCAACAAATGGTGCCGACGAAGTCGCAGGATCGACCTTGAGTCGTTTCAGCACAATGGGGATCATCGAACCACTTAATGTTCCCCACAATACGATCCCGATCAATGAAAAGAAAACAGTAATGGCAACAAGGTACCAGTAATGACCTCCATGTTTCGGATCATAATTTGCCCAATGAAATTCCTGCCAGATCGTAATCCTGATCAATCCGATTGTCCCGAGAATAATTCCGAGTGTAAGCCCTGAAAAAATTTCGCGCCGCATCACATACCACCAGCGTCTTGGAGTAAGCTCGTTCAACGCCATAGCGCGAATGATAAGCGTTGCAGCCTGCGACCCGCTATTGCCACCACTCGATATTATAAGAGGGACAAACAAAGACAAAACCAGGGCTGCATCGAGTTCCGACTGAAAATGTCCCATAGCTGTTGCCGTCAGCATTTCACTTAAGAACAGAATGATAAGCCAGCCTGCTCTTTTTCTTATAAGACTGAAAAAAGGGGTTTTTACATAGGGATAATCCAATGATTCAAGACCTCCGAATCTCTGCATTTCCTTTGTGTTTTTTTCCTCTTCCACGTCGATAACATCATCGACGGTAATGACTCCCAGCAAAACATTGTTATCATTTGTCACAGGCAATGCCGCACGGTCATATTGTTTAAAAAGATCGACGGCTGTTTCTTTACTATCGCCGATATTCAATTTTACATAGAACCCATCCATGATATCTTCCACTCTTTTCCCCGGCTCATTTAAAACAAGCCTCCTGATCGGCATGTCATCAATCAACTTCCCTTCGGTATCCACTACATAAACTATGTTGGCGGTTTCCGTATCCTGGTGATATTTTCTCAAATGAACCATCGCCTGTTCGATTGACATTTCTTTTGTGAGAGTTGCAAAATCGGTATTGATAAGCCTCGCAACACTCTCCTTTGGATAACCTAACAGGTTATGTGCCGCTTTCTTATTTTTTTCATTCAGGGAATCGAGAGTCTCGGAGAGTTCAACACCCTTTAAATGCGATAAGAATATGAGCAGATCGTCGGAGCTTACACTATTCAATATTTTAGAAGCCTCTTCTTTTGTTATCTCATTGATGATTTGTTTCTGAACAAAATAATCGAGGTATGGAAACAACATGATCTTGTGCTTTTCAGGAAACGACTGAAAAGCCTTAATCGCAGAAGAAGCAGGTAAATTCAAAAATATTTTCGCTACTTCAGAGGGCTGTATTGTTCTTTCGTCCTTACCAAAAAAACGGAAAAGACCAATAAGATCTCCTTTGAGGATCTTTTTTCGGATTTCTTTTAAGGTCATCATCATTTGCTTTTTGATGAGAAATGGTGCAAAGACGTGGTTTATCTTAGATAGGCAAAATTAACAGAGGTTAAAGCTATTGGAAATAATCTTGAAATTTGGAGGCATACAAAAAAATTCGGGCCCGGCGCCTAACTTATCAGAACAATTTCTTTCGCTTCTTTTGTTTGGTGTACAAGATCTTTGCTTCTTTCACCAATGAAACAAATTCCTTCTGAATGGGGTCATTGTCATCGGATGCCTGGGAAGCTAATAAGATAGTATCATTCCAGTTTATCTCTTTTGTCGCGGAGGAGGCGCGAAGAATGGAACCAAACATGATCACGGCCGTCGAAAATCTAAGATTTCTGTCAATCGAATTAAAATCTTTATAGCTCAGAGGTATGGAGCCGGGGAATTGTTTTTCTATTGAATCATTCGGAAGTTTATACTGAATTTTTACATCAGCAATATTACCCGGAGAAAAATCTCGCTGGACAGCATCCTTATTAAAATCAGTGGGACTGATCTCAAATGCGGCAATCATGGAATGCCCCGAACCAACTTCTCCTCCTTCAATAACAGAAGAAGAATCGTTCAGAGCGCCAACCTTATTGTCAAAACCGATCAGCCGATACTCTTTTACATAGTCCGGGTTAAAATTCACATTCATGTAGACATTATCCGCTACTGCATATAAAGTTTGAGTAAACTCGGTCAGCAAAACCTTTTCAGCCTCCGGAAAATTATCGA
>DASYSW010000510.1:0-10858 GCA_036002905.1 Chitinophagaceae bacterium | reverse complement strand
GCCAACGATATGGCTCAATGCAAGCGGCAGCGGCGAATCGGAAGTTTCACCATTCGATTTAAAAACAATGGCTTCCCACCCCGCTACGCCAACGGAACTGATAAATGTAAGAACGCACAAGATCACAAGCGTTAGAATAGCTGAACCAAATCCAAGGAGCATCGTTCGCTGAGGGTTAATAGCTTCTTCAGCTACGTTAGCGACCCCTTCAATAGCCAGGAAAAACCAAATGGCAAACGGAGTAGCCGTAAATGCACCAGCCCAGCCATTTGGAAAAGCATTATGCTGTAAATTTTTTAATTCAAAATGCGGTAAGGTAATTCCGGAAAACAACAGCAATTCACCTACAGCAAAAATGGTAATGATCAATTCAAATGTTGCCGCTGCTTTTACGCCGTAGATATTGAGGGCAGTAAAAATTACATAGCTGAAAATGGCGATCGACAATACCGGCAGTTGTGGAAAAAATAAATTGAAGTAAGCACCAATAGCAAAAGCAATCGCAGGCGGTGCAAAAATGAATTCGATGTTCTGTGCCATGCCGGCAATAAACCCCCAGTCTTTTCCTAAGGCGCGGGCCGCATAATCAAAACCGCCTCCCGCTTTCGGAATTGCGCAGGCCAATTCGGTATAACTAAAAGTGAATGTGACATAGAGGATGATAATAAAAAATGTAGCGATGGCAAGTCCAAGTGTTCCGCCTTCTTGCAGTCCAAGATTCCACCCGAAGTACATACCGGAGATAACGTAACCAACACCAAGCCCCCACAGCATGAGTGGTGAGAGAACTCTTTTTAATTCATTTTTTGGTGGCGTAGACAAGAGAAGTGTTTATTGATTTAGTTGATCGTTTATGGAACGGGCTGAAAAGCTTTCCTGACCTTCTGTTGCGTCGCACACTTGTACGTTCCTCGCTCTACTCAACACTCGATATCTATTCCTTCTTCCTCTCCAATGTGAAGCCAATCGTGGTACCCACATGCTCCGTGCTCCGTGCATGGATTGTTTGTCCATGCGCTTCAATTATGTGTTTGCAAATGGCCAAACCCAAGCCGGAACCGGTTATATCAAGGCTACGACCTTCTTCCGTACGATAAAATCGCTCAAAAATTCTTGACAAATGCCGCTCGGCCATTCCAATCCCATCATCACTGATCTCAACAAGCACGTGTTGTTCATCCGTAATATACATACTGGCAGTTATAGTGCCGCCATACTTGCCATATTTGATGGAATTCTCAACAAGATTCAAGATCACCTGCCTTATTTTTTCTTTATCGGCAAAGACTGTTAAAGGCGATTCGCAGCCTTTTTTAATGCCATACCGGATATTTTTTTGCTCAGCTTTTATTGACAGGCTTTCAAAAACTTCTTTTATTAATTCCTGTATTATAAAATTTTGTTTGTAGATGACCTGCTCACCACGTTCAAGTTTTGAAATTTCATCGAGATCATTGATAAGATTTACCAACCTCTCTATGTTCCTCGAGGTCTTTTCAAGGAATGGGCGATTCACTTCCGGGTTCTCCAGCGCACCCTGGAGTAAGGTGTCCACATAACCTTGTATCGCAAACACGGGCGTTTTAAATTCATGGGCAAGATTTTGTAAAAACTCTTTGCGGAACTGTTCATTCCTTTTCAGCACTTCAATTTCTTCAACCTGTTTTTCCGCCCATTCTTCCACATCCTCCCTTACTTCATCGATGCTTTTTTGTGGTAATATATATTGATAATATGTCTCTTCTTTTTTACTCGCTTTTGTCTGGTAAATGAATTTGTAAATGAGTTTGATCTTTCGGTAAATAAAACGCTCAAGGGTAAAAGAGATCAGCCCATAACTACCAATGAAAATTATGGTGAACGAAACAGCCAGCACCTGCCAGTTTTGGTGAAGAATATAAATACCAAGACTGATCGGTACCGAAAGAAATAGTGCGGTTAATGCAGAAAGTCGCCGCGGTGAAACATTTTTGGTATTGAGCATGCCCCCATCCCCTAAAGGGGTGTTTTTTTGCACTCAGATAGTTGAGTGTTGTTAAAAAGTCTGGTTAGAGAACTGAACGTTGAAGAGTGCGACGCAACGAAAGCTCAATAGCGTTACAATGGCTGGCTGCACAAACATCAACTTCAAACCAAAGTAACTACTATTTTTAAAAAGTCTATTCGATCCAAGCTCCCTCTTCGGAGGACAGGGGTTAGATTTCAAACTTATATCCCACCCCTTTTACAGTAGTGATGCAATCGACGCCGAGTTTTTGGCGGATCTTGCGGATATGTACATCGATCGTGCGGTCACCGACGATCACGTCATTGCCCCACACCTGGCTAAGGATCTCGTTGCGCAAAAAAACACGACCAGGCCGCGATGCCAGTAAATGAAGCAGCTCAAATTCCTTTTTTGCCAGCAAAATTTCTTTTCCCTCCAATTCCACAATAAATTTTTCGGGGTCGATGGTGAGACCATCTATTTCAACTGTTTTGCTTTCTTTTTTAGGAACCCGGCGAAAAAGAGCATTTACACGGCTTATAAAAACTTTTGGGCTGATAGGTTTGCTTACGTAATCATCGGCCCCGGTTTCAAGTCCCCTGATCTGCGTGGTTTCGTCATTCAGGGCCGTTAAAAAAATAATGAGTGTATTTCTAAATGCGGACTGCCCCCGTAAAATTTCACAAACCTGCACCCCGCTTTTCTTTGGCATCATAATGTCGAGCACAACCAGGTCAGGTTGGAAGATCCTGGCCTTCTCGAGCGCTTCATCTCCATCCTTGGCTGTTATTACCTGGTATCCTTCATTGACCAGGTTGTATTTCAGAATTTCAAGAATATCAGGTTCATCATCGGCAATCAGAACTTTTCTTGCCTTAGTTTCCATGCTGTTTTTGTTTGCGCAAACCTACAGGAAGATTATTTCTAAAGAAAATTGCCCTGTGTTGCATAACACAGAGTTAATGAAAAATTAATACAGGAACAATTTTTGACGGGTCAGAGAAAAAATTGGGACATGCCCTTCACCTTCACAACTTTTTGATATGAAACATCATCTACCCTGTGAAAAAGATATCCAAATAGTTCATTTCGAAGATGGATGCTAACTTTACACATCGATCCTTATGATTGCAACACCAAAATACCTTGTGCTCCTTACCTGCCTGCTTGCTTTTCAACCAATGCTAGCCCAAGCAGAAGATCCTGATCCGGTCAAGGATCTCAAGCCTCCCAAAAACCGGGAGCTTTTTCATGATTTTGTCGACAAGCAGCAAAAGGACATTTTAAAATCCGATGGCAAGGCTGACGAAGAATTCAAACCATCCTCTGACGACGAAGTAAATTTTTTCCTTACCAAAGCAGCAACAAGCAGTGTGGATTGGGTACAATACCGCATTGAGAAGGATACGACCTTAAACTCACAGGTTAAGATCAAATACCTGAGGGGTCTTGAAAACCTACTGAAATATTTCAACAATAACTGGAGGCGCGGAAATATCCGGCCCACTCAATTGCCGGTGATCATTGATGAGTACGAGAAATGTATGAAGGCTGACGTTGCCAATACCGGTGTGGATGTGATAATAGACCGGCTACCTTATGAAGTAGGGGTGAACCTTATCAATTCGGGAGCTTTTGACAAAAATCCAGGCTATGGCAACTGCGAGAACATTTTGATAAAAAAATATTGTGCCTTGCATCCCGACAGGGTTTTTCTAAAACTCAGGGATAATATCGATGTTCCTTTTCGTGACAGCCTTATAAAAGTAGCAGGTTATCGCGACCCCGGCCAACTATACAATTATGCGGCCGCGAATAACAGGTTAGGTACTGCAATAAGAAGCATAAACGATCCCCTCATTACGGCCGTATCAAGGATGGCGCTAAGCAACAGTGGTCGCTGGTATTTTCCTTTTCTTGATGACATCATGAAAGGGAAGATGACTATCGGTGATATTGATGAGGTCAGGGATGATTCTGTAAAATATTTCCGGTTATTGGTAAAAACACATCTTGACTATGTGCAGCGGGCGTTGAACAAGGACACTGCCTATGGTTTTAAAGAATTGCAGGACCGGATAAAGACGAAAGCGACGGATGTTTTTGTCAATACCATTAATTCATTACACGAGGTGGATAATCTTGCAGTTCGCTTTAAGATCATTCAGCCTTTGACGGCAGAAGAGCTCTATTACCTGGCAGTAACTACCGACGGTATCATCTATACGTCGAGTTTTGTAAAGGGTGTTTATCCGTTGATGATGACAAGGGCCAACCAACACGGTGATTCATTACTGATGAATGTACAATTTGACCGGTACCGGAAATTCATCAAAATGTGCGCAGGTTACAATACACTGGCCAACTTCTTAAATACATTCCAACCAAAAAAGAATGATGATGACGAAAGTGATGCAGAAAAATTGATGAGGGCATTTGTGGGAAAGCTGGAAGAATCGAACGGGTTAGAAGATGGAGTAGACGTGGCCGATTCATATGCAAGCATTGTTGAAACAAACAAGCCGATCGCAGAAAAGATGCTTTTGAACATAAAAGCGAATTACAACCGGAACCTTGTGAGCAATAACAAGAGAGGGATCGTCATGTATAATTTGTTGTACAAGTTATTTCTTTCTGCTGATACAAACAATCACATTGACCTTTCAAAAGAGTTTGGCATTCCGCCGGTATATGGAGTTCCATTTAAGGCGCTGACAAATGATACCGGCCGTGTCGTTATGCAGGTATTTTTTTATGGTGACAAGGACGGCATCGGAATTTTCCAGGGATTCAAAAGACTGTTTGACCCTAAACTTTGGAAAACCACAACAACAAAAAACTGGATCGAGATAAATTCTATAAAGGGCAGACCGGTCTCCGTTTATGCAAATCTTCCATTGCCGGAGGAAGATGACAAGGATAAGAAGGCGCAGGATGCGTTGGACTCATTTTTATTAAAGAACAATCTTTACCCAACGGTAGTGATTCATCGCGGGCATAGTTACAATGCGCCTTACACGATTGACCAGATATTACCTTCTGCAAAAATTGTTTTTATGGGCTCATGCGGAGGCTATTACCTGATACACGATATTCTGAAGCATTCACCGGATGCGCATATTATTACTTCTAAACAAATCGGTAAAACTGCCGTCAATCAACCCTTTTTTAATTTGCTAATGGAGAAAGCGAGAAACGGAAGCAATATCGATTGGATCCCATTCTGGGAAGAGCTGGAGAAAAAAGTGAGGGTGGAAGGATTTGAAGACTACATTCCTCCTTACAAAAATCTCGGCGCTATTTTTATTAAAGCGTACACAAAAGCTATGGGGGACGAGGATTGAGTTGCCAGTTGCCGGTCATCAGTTTCCAGTTTTCGTGTTTAACATTCCTGAGTAAATTTGTCGTTTAATTACCGGTCCCGGAGGGATGCCTTCGTCAAATCAGCAACTAGTCATGGCCAGCCAGGCATTAAAGAAAATATTTGATTTTGAAAACCTGCGACGGGTTTTTCAGTTCGCGGCCCCATATAAAAGAAGGTTTTACTTTTCTTTATGGCTCGCTGTTTTTCTTGCCATCATTACTCCCGTTCGTCCTTACCTCATAAAGATCACAGTAGATAAATTCATTGCAAGTAAGATGTTTGATTGGATAATCTGGATGACAGTAATTCAAATCGGGTTATTGATCATTGAGAGTGCCGTTCGCTTTTATTTTTCCTATATCACTGCATGGTTGGGTCAAACTGTAGTAAAGGACATGAGAATAAAGGTGTATGACAAAGTTGTGGGCCTAAATCTCAGGCAGTTTGATCAAACACCGATCGGAACCCTGACGACAAGGACGATCAATGATATCGAAGCGATCAATGATATTTTTTCGGATGGTCTAGTTCCGATCATTGCAGACCTGCTTTCCATTATTTCTATTTTATTATTTATGTTTTATGTGGACTGGAGATTAACATTGGTTTGTCTTGCTCCGTTTCCCATTTTGATACTTGCCACCTATTATTTTAAAGAAAGTGTAAACCGGTCCTTTATCAAAGTCCGGAATGCAGTAGCTCAACTGAATGCTTTTGTACAGGAACACATCACAGGCATGCAGGTGGTGCAGGCATTTGCAGCGGAAGACAGGGAATTTGAAAAATTTAGAAAGATCAACAAAAGTCATCGCAATGCAAACATCAATGCCATTTTTGCTTACTCAGTTTTTTTCCCGGTCGTTGAAATAGTGCTCGCACTTTCAACAGGTCTCCTGGTTTGGTGGATCGCAGGGAAGGCGGGCGCCTCCGCTGCCGAGGCAAGGGAACTTGGAGGCAAGATGATGATGTTTTATATGTGTCTCAATTTATTGTTTCGTCCTCTTCGTGTAATTGCCGATAAGTTCAACGTTCTGCAAATGGGAGTGATCGCCAGTGAAAGAGTGTTTAAGGTTTTGGACAACGATGACTATATACTGCCATCCCCTAAAGAGGCGTATCAGCCAGTTTCTGTAAATGGGAAAATTGATTTTGAAAAAGTATCCTTTGCCTATGACAGTAATAACTATGTTTTAAAAAATGTTTCATTTAAAGTGAATTCAGGAGAAACAGTGGCGATCGTCGGGCATACAGGCAGTGGAAAAACAACCATTATTAGTTTATTAAATCGTTTATATCATATACAAAAAGGCGTTATTAGAATCGATGATGTAAACATCGATGATTATAAACTGGATGTGTTGAGAAAGAACATTGGTGTTGTTTTACAGGATGTATTTCTTTTCTCCGGTTCTGTTGTTGACAATATCACTTTGCGTAACCAGGCAATTCCAAGAGAAAAGGTGATCGAGGCGGCGAAGCTGATCGGCATGCATGATTTTATTATGCAGCTGCCGGGGAATTATGATTATAATGTAATGGAAAGAGGAGCTACGCTTTCGTTGGGTCAAAGGCAACTATTGTCTTTTATAAGAGCGCTATTATACAACCCTTCAATTTTGATCCTGGACGAGGCCACATCATCGGTCGATACCGAGAGCGAGATCCTCATACAAAAAGCCATCGACAAATTAATTGCCGGGAGAACTTCTATTGTCATTGCGCACAGGCTGTCCACCATCAGGAAGGCAGATAAGATAATAGTTCTTGACAAAGGCGAGATAAAGGAAATGGGTACACATGAAGAGTTGCTGTCACTTGAAGGATATTACTATAAGTTATACCAGCTACAGTTTGATAAAAAGACTAAGGTAGCGTAATTGTTTATCAGCTGCTGGTTACTGGTTGTGCCAACTCATCCCATCCGGTTTTAAGCTATAGTTTTCACGTCATAATGAGAGGATTTTGAATGCAAAAAACCGGGAAATTGTAACCGGCAATCGGCAACCTTAAACCAGTCAAAAACGGGCAACTTTTACCTTCAAACTTTTCTGGTTTTTACCCTGCCGACCCCTATCTTTGCGGCAAATTTCAGGAGGGGTATGCGTTTTTGCTATGTCAAATGCTTATTGGTAGCGGCTTTCAGCTTATTTTCAGGATTTATTTTAGCCCAGGATCATTCGGGTGAAACAGAAAAACCAAAAAAGGAGTCGTTTAATGCTAACGAGGTCATTTTTGGTCACGTTTTAGATGCTCATGAATTTCATTTCCTCTCTTATAAAGATGGCGACGGTAAAGAACATGCAGCAACCATTCCCTTGCCGGTAATTCTGTATTCACCGCAAAGAGGTGTATCGACCTTTATGTCTTCCAGATTTCATCATGGTGAAGAAGCCTACAAAGGGTACTCTATTCTGACCGATGAAAAGATTCACGAATTAAAGCTTGATCCGAAAAAATATGGTGCCGGTCAAATTGTGGCGGTAAACGAAAATGGCGATCTAAATACAGGCGTAAAAGTGTATGATCTTTCTCTTACGCGTAACGTAGTGCAAATGATCCTCGCATTGGCACTTTTGGTTTGGATCATGGTCAGCATTGCAAAAAAATATAAAAATGGCGAAGGAGTTACGTCGGCTCCAAAAGGCACACAAAGTTTAATGGAGCCCGTCATCAATTTTGTAAAAGATGAGGTAGCAAAGCCCAATCTCGGTCATAAGTACCAGAAATATTTACCCTACTTACTTACTGTATTCTTTTTTATACTCATTAATAACCTGGTTGGATTGATACCCGGTACTGCAAACGTCACCGGGAACATAGCTTTCACTCTGGTGTTGTCGGCGATATCATTCATTGTAATTCTTGCCAGCTCAAACAAGCACTATTGGGGACATATCTTCAATCCACCTGTTCCCGGTGGTGTTAAACCTATCCTGGTGCTTGTTGAATTCCTGGGAGTCTTTACAAAGCCATTTGCATTGATGATACGATTGTTCGCGAACATGATCGCGGGCCACATTATTATTATTTGCCTTGTTTCCTTGATATTTATTTTTGGAGCAATGAGTAAGTCGATCGGATGGGGCTTTTCGCCATTGTCCGTGGCATTTGTGATATTTATTTATTTCATTGAAATATTGGTCGCGTTTTTACAGGCATATATTTTTACAAACCTGACAGCGGTTTTTGTGGGCCAGGCCTTTGAAGGAAGTCATGATGATACGGACCATCACGAAGACGCATTGATCGTATAATTTTTTATTAATTATAAAACAAGTATCATGGATTTATTGAATGTTATTTTATTAGATGCTACAGCAAACGCAGGAGGAGCAATTGGAGCTGGTCTGGGTGCAGTAGGTGCCGGTATCGGTATCGGCCAGATTGGTAAAGGTGCAGTAGAAGCCATTGCACGCCAGCCCGAAGCTTCCAATGATATTCGTGCAAATATGATCCTTACAGCAGCTCTTGTAGAAGGGGTTGCGCTGTTTGCCGTTATCGTCGGTATTTTGGCAATGTTCATTTAAGAGAAAGATCTTACTGCGCTCCCGGCGATAAATGTCGGGGGGCAGTTTACTGAAGCTTTTCGAACCGCGAGTTCTTTACGATCATTATTTGCTATTGAATAATTAACTCTCCGCCGATGGCGGAGTTGGAGGGTTTTATGCAACTACTTACACCTGGTTTGGGATTGATTATATGGACGCTCCTGGCGTTCCTCGTTGTGTTTTTCATCCTTAAAAAATTTGCGTGGCCATCGATCCTCGGCGGTTTACGCAAGCGGGAGCAAACCATTGCGGATTCATTGGCGACAGCTGAGAAAATAAAATCAGAAATGGCGCAAATGAAAAGTGAGAATGAAGCCATCCTCGCCAAAGCAAGAGAAGAGAGAGCCCAGATGCTGAAAGAAGCCAGGGAAACAAAAGATAAAATTGTCAACGAGGCAAAAGAGCAGGCCAAGGTTGAAGCAAATAAAATTATTACTGACGCGCAGGCTGTCATTGATACACAGAAAATGGCCGCACTGACCGACGTAAAAAACCAGATTGGTAAGCTGGTAATCGAAGTGACAGAAAAGGTATTGCGCAAAGAGTTAAGTAGCCAGGCAGCACAGGAAGCGCATATCAAAGATTTGGTTGACGAAGTAACCTTAAGTTAAATACAACGCACAAGAAACAAGGCACAAGTACCAAGGCTTGTACCTTGAACCTTGAAACTTTTTTTTAAAAAATGCCTAATCCCCGTCTTGCGTCGAGATACGCAAAATCACTGATGGATCTTGCCCTGGAAAAGGGTGAGCTTGAAAAGGTATTTGCGGATATGGAATGGCTACAACAAGTGATCAAGGGAAGCCGTGATTTTACAAACCTTTTACGCAGCCCCATCATAAAAGCTGACAAGAAAGAGAAAATTGTAGAGACGATTATTGGAAGCAGGGTAACGCATATAACTTCTCTTTTTATCCGTTTGCTTATAGGTAAGGGAAGAGAGAGTAATCTGCCCGAGATCATCACTTCATTTATTTCCCAGTATAAGAAACATAAACATATTTATCCCGTTAAATTAACGACTGCATCGCCGATAAGTGAGAATTTGAAGAAAGCCGTCATTGCCCAGATCAAAAACACGAGCGACATGCAGAATATCGAATTAGAGGCTGTTGTCAATGAAGACCTGATCGGCGGATTTGTTTTGGAAGCGGGTGATAAGTTTATCGACGCAAGCGTATCTTATGACCTTAGGCAAATAGCGAGGCAATTCGAGAACAATGATTTTGTTTATAAAATAAGATAGAACCAGGATTCACAGGATTTGAAAAGATTGAAAGGATGTTTCGGATTATTGGTACAACGGATTCAATTCGCCGAAAAAAAAGAACGGATTGAAAGCAATCCGGGGGTTCAATAAAAGCTGAACATAATTACCGAACGATGCAGTGAGTGACACAACAGGCGTCGATGAGAATTACATAGGCTGATAACATACAAATAGAACAGAAAAAATCGAAATAAAAAAATCCAGAATTTTATGGCAGATATAAACCCAGATGAAATAAGTGCGATACTCCGCCAACAGTTGAGCAATTTTAATGCTTCTGCGGAATTGGAAGAAATAGGAACCGTATTGCAGGTTGGTGATGGTATTGCCCGTGTATACGGGTTAGGGAATGTTCGTTACGGTGAGCTGGTGGAATTTGAAAGTGGCGTTCGTGCCATTGCATTGAATCTTGAGGAAGATAATGTAGGTGTGGTGTTGATGGGAGAAACAGGGAAGATCCAGGAAGGTGCAAAGGTTCGCCGCACAGGACAGATCGCGTCGATCAAAGTAGGTGAAGGAATGGTGGGCCGTGTTGTAAATACGCTGGGTGAACCGATCGATGGAAGAGGACCTATTACCGGTGATCGCTATGAAATGCCCCTGGAGCGCAAAGCACCGGGTGTGATTTTTCGTGAGCCTGTAAAGGAACCATTGCAAACGGGTATTAAAGCAATTGATGCAATGATCCC
>DASYSW010000509.1:0-2007 GCA_036002905.1 Chitinophagaceae bacterium | reverse complement strand
AGATATTACGTCCTATTCAAACTTATAGATAGCTACCGCACCGCTATTAAATCACCTTGGATTGATGCAGCAAATCGTCCTTATACGCTTCGCAATTTTGCTTTGGTGTCGTACAAAAGCACGAGGGCATTTTCACGAATCTCTTTGTTTTCCATTACTCCACGATGTGCCAAAGTCATGATTACACTATCGTTACGAACACCCCTCATTTTCATGCACAGATGCTCCCCTTCAATAATAACCAGAACACCCTTGACGCCCATTTCCATTATTTCACCGGCAATTTCTTTAGTTAATCTTTCCTGGATCTGCATTCTTCTAGAATATTTTTCTACAAGCCGAACCAATTTGGAAATTCCAAATACCTTGCCGTCAGGAATATATGCAATATGGATCTTGCCATAAAATGGAAGCATGTGATGTTCGCACATAGAATACAGTTCAATGTCTTTTACGATCACCATTTCGCTGACGCTTTCCTTAAATCGTGCCGAGTCAAGAATTTTTTTTGCGTTCATCTTATAACCCTGCGTCATAAATTGCAGCGCCTTCGCGACTCTCACTGGGGTTTTTGCCAAACCTTCCCTGTCAGGATCCTCACCGATTAGTTTTAAAATCTCCTTGTTATTCTTCGCCATCCTTTCCAGTTCATCATCACAATACTCTTCAACTTTTTTGTACGACATAGTGAATATTTTTATTAATGGTTGTTGGTCTCTGGTTACTGGGTCTTTTACTTTACGTTACCGGGTACTCAACAAAATTTCTTGGTGTCTCATATAGTCTTACTTGCAGATCAAACTTGCTATCAATGTAAGGTCTCAACAGTTTATAAATAACTACAACAATGTTTTCTGCCGTCGGGTTCAGATTTTTAAATTCCTCCGTATCAAGATTTAAATTTTTGTGATCAAATTTTTGCACAACCTCGCGCCTTATAATGTCAGACAACTGTTTGAGGTCGATTACGTAACCCGTTTCCTTGTCGGGTTCGCCCGTTACTTTTACTTCCATTTCGTAGTTATGGCCGTGATAATTCGGCAATGCACATTTACCAAATACTTTTTCATTTTTACTATAATCCCAGGCGTCATTGTACAAACGGTGAGCCGCATTAAAATGTTCTTTCCTGAAAACTGAAACTTTGTCCGCCATATTTTTAAGTTACAAAATTTGGTCCAGCCCGGAACCCATAAACTCCAATCATAACGCAAAAAATATAAAAGAGTTTACTATCATGTGATTATTTTACTCCGAAATATTCCACATAGATTCTGGGAGTTTCATAAAGTTTGATACAGTGCAATTGAACCCTCGCCGGCAAATGCGGCTGCAGTTGATTCCAGATTTCGATGACCAGGTTTTCTGAACTGCACATTTTTCCCTGCATAAAATCAACATCAAGGTTCAGGTTCCTGTGATCAAGTTTGTCGACGACATGCTCGTTGATAATAATGCTCATCTTTTTTGCATCAACCAGGAAACCGGTATCGGGATCGGGTTCACCTCTTACCGTAACGAACAACTCATAATTGTGGCCATGCCAGTTGTCGTTCGCACATTTGCCAAAGACCTCATCATTCTTTTCCTTGCTCCATGAAGGGTTATAAAGTCTATGCGCTGCATTAAAATGTTCTACTCTTGTGAGATAAACCATACTAAAAAATAAAATGGTCCGCCCGGAAGATCCGTTCGGACGGGCAAAGTTAAGCGAAAGCAGTTCTTCGTCATGAATCAATAACTTTGCACCTGGAATTGTATGAATATCTTATTAATTGCAGCAACCGCGAAAGAAATAGAGCCTTTTTTCGAGTATTACCGGAACACAAAAAAAACTCAGAACATTGATGTCCTTATCACCGGCATTGGGCTTACTGCTACTACGTATCGCCTGCTAAAACAACTTCAGTTGAAACGGCCCGACCTGGTGATACAGGCGGGGGTCGCCGGATGTTTTGACAGAAGGATTTCATTAGGAGCTGTGGTAGCCGTAAGAAAAGAAGCTAT
>DASYSW010000508.1:0-4515 GCA_036002905.1 Chitinophagaceae bacterium | reverse complement strand
CTTTGCTCTTCGACATTATACCCGATCCTTAAAAGCTTGGTTGATTTCTCATAAAGAAAATCATATTCCATGTCGCTTAGTTCTTCGCATTGTTGGGCCAAGTGATTCAATAAATTAATTCTTTCAGTAGCTATTGTATTAGCCCTCAAAATGCATTCACGCATTCTCATGAGCCATTCGTTGTCTGCACTATTGTTCTTTTCTTGCTGATAAAAGCCAATCGTCTCCAAGAACTGTGAGTGATCAAGAATCGTATGCAGGGAAGGAATATTATCCAGTGCATGCAGCTTGTCAAAGTTTTCAGGTACAGGCAATAAGTTTATCCAGGGCACAATCTGAAGCAGGTCATCATGAATACTATTTACTTGAACGGATAATTTTGCTATCCATTTCTTCAATTCGGCATCAGCCGGAGTCAACGATAAATTATTAATAAGAAGCCTAACTTCATCGATATATGATTTTACACTACTTAATGAATTACTGTCTTCATTATGTGCAGCACCCAATACAGCAATAATTCTTTCCATTTCCTTCTCATCCTGCTTCCTTGAAATTTCCTGTATGATATTTACAACAGTTATTAATCCTTCGTAAAAACTCTTTTTAAAAATAGGCTCGTTTGCCTGTGATAATAGCGCTTGTCGCAATGTGAGCAAGAAGCCAACAAGATTACCACTGTCCACAGTAGACACATACCTGGGATGAAGCGGTAATAATGATCGTGTATTATACCAATTGTAAAAATGTCCATTAAAGCGCTCAAGCTTATGCAATGTTTGTATGGTGTTGTTACATCTTTCTGCCATTTCCCTTCCACTGATGTATCCAAAATCATAGGCTGCGACATTTGCCAGCAATGCGAGACCTACATTAGTGGGAGAGGTGCGATGTGCGACCACCGGTGTTGGCCGTTCCTGGAAATTATCCGGGGGTAACCAATTTTCTTCTGCAGTGACGAATTGTTCAAAGAAGGACCATGTTCTGCGTGCAGATTTATGAAGAAACAAGTTCTGGGCTTCGGAGAGGTTTGCCTTTTTTTCTGTTTCTTCTCTGCTCAAACGCCATGCAATTGCCGGTGCGAATAACCACAATAACAGTATCGGGCCAGCGACAAACAGGGCTGCAGCATCTAAGTATGCCAAGAGTCCCACAGTGGCGACAGCTAAAAAGGGTGCAATCCACATGGCTACATAAATACGCCGGAGATCGTTTCTATAAGTGCGGGTTGCCGCCGCCGAAGGAGTCCACTGCAATAATTTTTTGTGTGAGATGACCATCCGCCAGTTCGTGCGCACAATCGCATCCGTATTTTTATATGCCTCATAAGGGAGAACGGCCAAACCGAAAACAAAACGGATCAAAAAATTTCTTACAGAAATACCTACTTCAATAAAGTGTAATGTGAGGGTAATATCCTCGGGCTTGTTAATCAGTTGCCATCCGGCCCCAGCCATCAGTGGCAACAGAACAATGACCGTGACTACTGCAGTCCAGAACCATGAAAATGGCAGCACAAACCATCCGACTAAAAGTAGTGAGGTCAGGGCAAGTGGCGTCACGCTTCGCCTTAGGTTATCAAATATTTTCCATCTTGACAACGCAGATAACCTGTTTTTTACTAAATGTCCCTTGCTATCTGGAATAAAAGGAAGCATCCATGCACCAATTTGCCAGTCTCCCCTGATCCATCGATGATGTCGTTTTACATCGGTTTGATATTGTGAAGGGCTTTCTTCATACAAATGAACATCACTTACAAGACCGGAGCGCGCATAACATCCTTCCAACAAATCGTGACTTAGTATACGGTTCTCCGGGAGCCTGCTATCCAATGCTTTTTCAAATATATCAACATTGTAAATTCCTTTGCCAATAAAAGAGCCTTCTCCGAAAAGATCCTGGTACACATCCGAAGAAACCTTTGTGTAGGGATCGATGCCAGATAAATTCCCCTGCATCTTTAGATACAATGAGACCCCTGTTCTTGGCATGCTTGGTTCTACACGAGGTTGTAAAATTCCATATCCAGTAGTTACCCTTTTTTTCCTTGGATCATAAACAGCCTGGTTTAAGGGGTGCGCCATAGTCGCTATGAACTTCCAAACAGATTCTCTCGGCAATTGTGTATCCGAGTCAAGAGTAATTACATATTTTATATTGGTCAGTATGTCCTGGTCACCAACAACCAATGAAAAATCACTTCGCCCACGCTCTCTTAAAAGAGCATTCAGTGCAGATAGCTTCCCTCTCTTGCGTTCATAGCCCATCCACTTTTTTTCTCGTGGATTCCAGGTCCTGGGACGATGAAAGAGATAAAAAGTATTAGACTCAGGAGTTGTATGCTTTTCGTTTAATTCCTCTATTCTTTTCTTCACCAATGCCAATAAATTATCATCTCCTGGCATCGTAGCTGAACCTGCATCCATAAAATCTGTCAATAGGCCAAAATGCAGGTTCTCCTCCCTGTTAGCCAGGTATCGTATCTCCAACCCTTCAACCAAGTGCTCAATATAAGCTTCACTTGAAAGAAGAGTGGGAATAACAACCAGACTACGACACTCGGCAGGAATACCTTCCGAGTAATCCATACGGGGAAGAAGTTGCGGTAACACCCAAATGGTGGAAAACCAGTTGACCAGTGAAACAGCCAACTGAAGGCAACCCAAAAAAGAAAGTAATCCAACAACGGTTAAAATTTTCCAGCTATAGTGGATAAAATTGTATGCTATATAAAATAAACCAGCCCCAAATACGAGTGCTAAGAAAAAGATAGAGAAAATGTAAATGAACACAGGCATTTTAGCGGCAGCCCGGTTGATTTTCAGGCGGAACGTATAACGCATGCAAGTGGCATGTTCAGCTTCTTCCAATCCCTTATCAACTAAATAATAGCCGACATGTTTTTTTCTTTTGGATCCGGGATCATCGTTTTTATTTTGCTGTGTTAACTCAATTGCTTTTTGTGCTACTTCCGTTTCAGATAAATCGCATGATTTTGAAATTCTTTCAACCACGTGACGGTAACTATCCCTTGTATCAAAATCCATTAATGGATACGTTCCGGTGCTATCCTGCCTCAACACCTGCTCCACGCTGCTAAGTGTTTCAACAAATTCACGCCAGTCAGTAGCTCCAATGAAGCGTAGTGTGCCAATACTGTTGCGCACGGATACCTGATCGGTTGCCTGCTTTTGATTTTCCTGCAATACAAGATCGTTGCTGCTGGTTCCTAATGCAGACAATTGCTGTTCGATCCAGTTGAGTGGTAGGGCAAGTGCAGGTCCCTTTCCCTGCAACATGCGTGTAAAGGTGGCAACAAAATGACTGTCCAGTACCGGTTTTGAGCGGGCCAAATCTGCAATCACAAGGATCAGGTCTACAGGATCGTCTTTTACGGTGGCGATCATTTTGTCTGCCCAATGGTCGGCCAGGTTATGATCGATTACGTCCAGTGCTATCTTACCGGCAATGCGGCGAAGATTTTCAATCACCGCCAGGCGCAACATAATGGGTATCGCCCATAATTCGCCAAGTGTGAGTATGGTTTCAGCCTGGTAGTTGGCAATAAAACTGGATAAGCTATTTATATCAACCCGCCCATCACTATGTGATATAATTTCTAAAACAATATCATACACCCGGGGCATGCCTGCCGAAATACCTTCAGAGAGATAAGGCAGGGCTTCACTGTATCCTTTGGGTAAATGTTTTTTGGCAATAACCACTTGTTCTTCTATCAAATAGAAATTATCCAGTAACCATTCTGAAGCGGGAGTAATTGTTTTATCCTCACTTATACTTTCAACAAGAAGATTGCGTACTTCCAGCAATGTTTTTTCATTGTCCCCCAATCTTTTCAGAAGCTTATCAAAAGAATGACCTTTTTGAAGTTTGTGAGACTTCGCTAATATTTTACCGTGACGATCCAGTTGATCAGAGCTATAGAGTTCCGAACGAAAAGGCTCTTCGTCATATTTACGCATTGTATTGTCGCTCAGAAAATTGAAGCGCAATCGTGATAAAATATCCGACACGGTACTGGTAGTAACCTTCATGTTTAATCTTTATTCCTAATATTTTTTCCGATAAAATAAAGTAATGTACTCCGCTTTTAATGGAATTGGTGAAAAAATTTTTATTGATGAAGGAATGGAGGTTTTTTGAAATATGGGTGTGTTTGGTTATGCCTTCAAAAAAGTGTTGAATGTTTAACCTGGCCTTGATTTTTATTTTCCTTATGATTTCAATTCTAAACTGATAACCATTGCACTATTGATTATCATTGCGCATGGTTGTGTACTATAATCTCTCATTTGACAATGGGAAGGTCCATTAGTCTTAAACTAATGGCCCTTTTTTTACCCAAAAATATGGCTACTAAAGGCAAATAAAACCAAAGAAACAAATATAACTGTGAGAGAATATGCGGAGCCTTTGTAGAATACGCATCGATTGCGATGCAGCTACTTTCCAATACAAGATGTATTCATCAAGTATTTATCATTGTTTTAG
>DASYSW010000507.1:0-3767 GCA_036002905.1 Chitinophagaceae bacterium | reverse complement strand
TGAAAAGGATTTTTTTCATTTTACTAATAAAGTTGTTTTACTTGAGCAAAGAATGAATATAATTGTAGGCTCCACTCGCAATACCAGTCACTAAAATTCCTCCCACACAGATGGCCATTGCAATTTTCGGTTGCCAGTGAGTTTTGATTTTTTCAATGGGATGTTCATTTGCATCCATGAACATGATCTTTATCACTTTGAGATAATAATATAAAGAAACTACCATATTCAAGGCAGCGATTATGATCAGTGAATAATTCCCTTTACCTGCACCGGCAAAGAGCAAAAAGAATTTTCCAAAAAAACCTGCCATGGGAGGAATGCCTGCCAGTGAAAATAAAGATATAGCCAATACCCAGCTCAATACGGGGTTAGTTTTATAAAATCCCTTGTAGTCATCCATGTCTTCTTTTCCAGTAATCGCACTTACCAATGAGATCACACCAAAGGCGCCAAGATTGGAAAAAATATAAACCAGGATGAAAAAGATGACTGACGAACTTCCTGCGGTTGATTGCGAGCTAAGGCCTACAAGGATAAAACCAATTTGCGCAATGGATGAAAAAGCGAGGAATCGTTTCATATTCCGCTGTCGCATGGCGAATAAATTCCCGACGATCATTGTCGCAATAGAGACCAGGAAGATCATATTGTACCAGCTGTCGGCCATTGGAGTAAAAACATTATAAAAAATGGAAACCATGACAAACAATACTGCACCTTTCGAGATCACGGACAAATAAGAGGTAACCGCGACGGGCGAACCTTCATACACATCAGCTGTCCACAAATGAAAAGGAACAGCCGATATCTTAAAGGCAAAACCGGCGAGCAAAAGGATGAAAGAAAATATTTGCAAAGGGTTTCCATTGAGATGCGCTTTGAGACCCATAAAGTTTAATGTGCCTGTAGTACCGTACAACATTGAGATGCCAAACAGCAAAAGACCTGAAGAAAATGCAGACGACATGATCATCTTGAAAGCCGCTTCAGATGAGCGGCGCTTGTCCAGGTCAAAATTGGAAAGTGCAGCAAGAGGAATGGTAGAAAGCTCAAGCCCCAGGTAAAACATCAACAAGTTGTTGCTGGAGATCATAAAAAACATTCCCAAAAGCGTTGAAAGTAGCAGCATATAAAACTCGGGAACGTGTTTATGAGCTTTCAGCCAATCGTAGGATTGCAACGAAATGATAAGAGTGCCCAGGTTCAAAAGGTTCTTTTCAAATGTGACAAGTTCACTGGTATGAAACATATCCCCGAATAAATTTCCCTTTGGGATATAAAAGAAACCCGCCGCCAGGTTGATGAACAAAAGGAAATTGATGAAATTGAGCAAGCCTTCATTCTTCCATTCTTCGTTGGATAATTTAAGGAAAAGAAGAATGAAGATGATGATCGTAACCAGCAGCTCGGCATTCATCAGGTATAAAAAATCATTTAGCATAAGGCTCTCCTGGCCTCCCCGAGGGAGGAATTAATTTTTATTTTGCTACAGCACTTATTTTATTTATGATCGTTTCAGTTGCCGGTGTCACCAGGTCATTTAGCCAAAATGGCGCAATGCCGATTGCTACAATTCCAATGATCAACAAGGCGGCGGCCCATCTCTCGTTCCAATTTGCATCAGTCAGCAGCGAGTGGTCATTAATTGCCAAAGGTCCCATGATCGCCTTTCCAACCGCCCTTAAAATATACACCGCCGTTACGACTATTGATGCGCACGCAATGATCGTTGCGATGCGATAAAAATTATCCGTTCCCTGCCGTGACCAACCACCCATGAACACAGTGACCTCAGCCACAAAGCCACTAAATCCGGGAAGACCTAATGAACAAAGACCTGCAATAACAAATACAGTGGCAATGAATGGCATTATCTTCAACAATCCTCCGAGCTGTGACAGTTGTCTTGTGTGAGTCCGATCATAGATCATTCCAATGCCGGCGAAGAAAAGGGCTGTCATCAATCCATGCGACACCATTTGCATGACAGCCCCGGTGATCGCTGTTTTTGTCAGTATACCGATACCAAGCAAAACAAATCCGCAATGACTTACTGAAGAATATGCATTGATGTATTTCAGATCGGTCTGCATCATTGTAGCGAAGGCTCCATATAAGATAGCGATCGATGCAAGCACAATGATGATCCAGGAATATTCGTGTGCCGCTCCGGGCATTAAAAAGGTAGCAACACGTAAACATCCATAGCCACCAAGTTTCATTGAGATGCCCGCAAGAAACATTGACGCGGCAGTAGGTGCAGAGGAATGGCCATCCGGCACCCAGGTATGAAACGGGAACAGCGCCCCAAAAATCCCGAAACCAACAAAAGCAAACGGGAAGAAAAATTTCTGGGCAGCCAAAGGAATATTCATTTGCGCGACCTGCAAAATGTCGAATGTATGCTGCCCATTCCCGGTATTTGTATTCACGTACAAACCGATCAAACCAACAAAAACGAGTGCAGAGCCGGCCATTAACATCAACGCGAGTTTCATGGCACTGTATTCTTTTTTACCGCTTCCCCAAATGCCAATCAATAGAAATTTTGGAATGACGGCCACTTCTAAAAAGAAAAACAATGTGAAGAGATCGAGTGAAATAAAAAAGCCGTACGCCCCTACACTGAGGAATAGAAGCAGAAAGAAGAATTCTTTGTTAAGTTTTTCAACATTCCATGAGACCAAT
Organism: Chitinophagaceae bacterium; assembly: GCA_036002905.1. Lineage (GTDB taxonomy): Bacteria > Bacteroidota > Bacteroidia > Chitinophagales > Chitinophagaceae > VBAU01. The sequence continues at coordinate 1,076 of DASYSW010000507.1, read as the reverse complement.
ACTCCCGCCAGGACAACAAACGCCGTCAACAGGATCATTGCTATTGAGATACCGTCAACACCAACATGATAATTGATATGAAGAGGCCCATACCAGGTATAACTATCTTCAAATAACATAGTCGATGTATCGCCCGACGATCTTTCAGTCCAATAAAAATACAGCAGTGCGAATACAAGAACCATTTGCAATGATGAGCTGATTAAAGAAATGATTCTTACCGATTTCGCTCCCTTTAATGGAATGATCGCGATTGCTGTAAGAAGAGGTAATATGATTAATAGTGAGAGATTCATTGATTAGTTAATTTGGCTCTTATCCGGTGAATCGATGTTTACCATTTTCCCCTTTTTACATAGGGCTGCTAACGTAGCTTGCATTATTAACTCATTTGCTTTTTACTAACATCGGGCTCCTACCGAGCTTCTTGTTAGTGCCGTAGGCACGGAACGTTGGCAACAAGTCTAAATCCAGATACGTTCAGCTCCATAGGAGCGACATATCCTCCATTTATCATAGAACAGGTCGCTCCTAACGGAGCTTATTTCCATAGATACAAAAACACAATTATCAATACCACGATACCTCCAAAGAAATATAACGCATAGCTCTGTACTCTTCCTGACTGCGCTCCCTTTATCAAAACAGCTATTTTTCCCGTCGTCCATGCAATGCCATTCATTGTGCCATCAACAATATTCCTGTCAATCCATGCCGCTGGTCTGCCAACCAGGTTGAAAATGATTTTTTTTGTAATGAATAGATATATCTCGTCAATGTAAAATTTCCTGTACGCTGCTTCATAAATGCCTCCAAGTGATGCAGCAAGTTTCTGAGGCCGGTCCGATCGTCTGAAATAAAGACCATAGGCTATAAAAATTCCAACTATCGCGATTGCTACAGGCGCTATTGAAAATGTCATATGCATTTCACTTGCAAATGGCTTTCCGTCTGATGAAATGAAATTTGAGAAAGGAATGAAGCCAACTACTAAGGTTCCGATCGCCAGGATGATTAGGGGAAGTTTCATGCTCGTCGATCCCTCGGAATGGTGAGTGGCGAGTGGTGAGTGGGGA
>DASYSW010000506.1:0-4953 GCA_036002905.1 Chitinophagaceae bacterium | reverse complement strand
GTTGATCTTCTGTTAACGCAACTTTTTCATTTTACTTTGATCAAAGCGGTATTGGATAATGAAGCTGTTGAATTATTTTTTTCCCGTCCTCGTCGCTGTTTTAATGTCACAGTCTTCTTTTTCTCAGTACATTCTTAACGGCACGGCCACAAAAAATCGGTGTAACTGTTATACACTTACTACGGAAGTAAAGAATGAAAGTGGAAGTGTCTGGAATTTCAATAAGATCAACCTCAGGAATTCTTTTGATTTCTATTTCAATGTCTATCTCGGATGTATTGACTCCGCCGGGGCAGATGGAATAGCGTTCATTCTTCAGCCAATCAGCACAAGCATTGGTACCGTTGGCGAAGGACTAGGTTTCGAAGGAGTTTCGCCTTCCGTTGGAATTTCTTTGGATACCTGGCAAAACACGCGTCGCAATGATCCATCGTATGACCACATCAGCATTCAATTAAATGGTGCTGTTACACATGGCAACGATCTTGCCGGACCCGTTCCGGCCTCCGGAACAAGTGATAATATTGAAGATTGCCAATGGCACGTATTGAGAATTAAATGGGATGCTGTCACAAAAATGTTAACCACGTGGTTTGACGGGCAGTTCCGATTGCAGGCTCAGTATGATCTTGTGGCAAGAGTTTTTAATGATGATCCGATGGTCTACTGGGGCTTTAGCGGAGCCACCGGGGGAGGAGTCAATGTTCAGCAATTTTGCACTGCGTTGAACCCGGTTTTTAAAACGAACCTTGCGAGCGATTCTACCTGCATTGGTAATTCGGTAATTTTTTCGGATCAATCAGAATCATTTACAACGATAAAAGAATTCTATTGGGACTTTGGTGACGGATCGATCAGCCGTATTCAAAATCCGCCAACACATAATTATTCTTCACCGGGTGCGTATGTGGTAAAACATGTCATTACGAGCATGGATGGATGTGTGAGTGATACGATACAAAAACTAATCAAGATTGGGGCAAAGCCAGCTGCTGATTTTTTGCTATTCGATACTTGCACCGATATGACACTTGGAATACAAGATCGATCAAACAGTGCGTTTGGAGACATCTCACATTGGTCCTGGGAATTGGATGTAAGTACTCTCTCAACCGATCAGCAACCCACATTTTCAAATCTTCTGCCAGGAGTGCATCAACTTGCACTTTCGGTAAGCAATGTCTATGGGTGCCTATCTGATACTATGACAAAAAGCTTTTCGATCCTTCCTAGCCCAGTGGTAACTCTTGAAGCCAAAGATGGATGCTGGAAGCAGCCGCTCAGTTTGTTCTCTCATCAAATTGATAATGCAACCACGATCACTCAATGGAACTGGAAATTTGGAGACGGGTTAAGCTCGCGGGAGCAAAATCCAGTTCACATGTATTCACAGGCGGGCACCAAAATCATTCATCTTACTGCGACGGCAGATAATGGTTGCGTTTCAAACGATCTCACCAGCCAAATTCATATAGAAGACGTTTATATTGATGCAGGAAGAGATACTTCGGTGCAGTCGAATATTCCATTTCGGCTCGGTGCAAGCTGGACTGGAGATTTCAATGGTATTCCATTTTTAACCTGGTCACCCGGAAATGGTTTAAGTACAGTTGATGGAAGTGATCCCACTGCGATTTTGCAAAATGATCAGCTATATTATTTAACCGCAACGACTGATATCGGCTGTAAGGCTATAGACTCTATAAAGATTCGCGTCTTTAACGCTGCAGGTGTTCTTGTGCCATCGGCCTTTACTCCGAATAGTGATGGGTTGAATGATCTTTTGAGACCAAGGTACAATGGTATTAAGTATCTCGATTATTTTTCCGTATACGATCGCTGGGGACTCCTGGTTTTTAAAACTACCGACATGTCGAAAGGGTGGGATGGAAAGGTAAATGGTCAGTTGCAAAGCAGCGGGACCTTTGTCTGGATAATCAATGCAGAAGGATTTGACGGAAAAAAATTTCAATTGAAGGGCACAACCACGATAATAAAATGAGCTAGCGAAGTCATCGTTGCTTTAACTCCGATTTAATTGCTCCCGGCAGGAAATATTCACTCTTCGAAAAAGATAACACAATAAAATACGAAGTACATCGTATATTTGATGTAAGGAACTTGCAATCTAAGTAAGACGAATCGAAACTGTATTTTTTGAACCTAAAACCTTAATTCCTTTCTCCAGAGTCGGTAACCTTTGGAGAGACAGAAACGTCCCTTTTAATAGACGAAACATTGTGTCTGAAAAGGCACACCACTCCCCAAAACAAGATTGATAGACGTCTCGGCGAATAGATTTCCTATTCAGCCATGTTGTTATTGTCGGCGTTGCCGGCAGATGGCGAGATCGTATGCGATTTAGTAAAAAAAATTATTCATTGAAAATTCACAATTATGAAAAAGATCCTTTTTAACAGCATCCCGGGAATATGCCTGTTGATATCAACAACCACAACATTGAATGGACAGATCGCCAGTAATCATTTTTTTAAGCCAGCGGGAAGATTTACCGCGCTCAACAGACCAGAGCCAGGAAATTCTCCAGTTGTTGTTGGCCGGGTGAATCCGACGGTAATAAGAAGTTTCCTCAAGACATATAAGGACGTTTCAGGCGAGAAATGGATCGAAGTAAGGCAAGGCTTCGTGGCGATGTTCAACTACAACAGCATCGACTACCAGGTTGCTTATGATAAGAAAGGGAACTTGCTCCATACCATCCGGTCTTATAATGAGGACAAAATGTCGCAGGACCTAAGGCACATCGTTAAAAGTAATTATTATGATTATGACATAAATCGCGTGCACGAAATTGAAACGCCACTTAATTCTATAACCTATTTTATTCAACTTGTTGGAAAAAAAGAACTCATTAACCTGGGAGTTTCCGACGGGGAAATGGAGGAGTTGGGAAAATTTAATAGATCTAAATAGATGGAGAATTTTTCTTTTTGTTCAATAGTCATGCATATAAAGTGCAAACGTCAACCGGCCTTCTTTTCTAAGAGGGCCTATTTTTTACCGCAATTATTTTCATACAAAATGTTACCCACCAGGCTATTCTTTCGACTAATCCTGTAGTTCTCCTGGCTGTCCCGCGATACTTGTCCCTCTTGCAATTCAAATTCGGTTGAATTAATAAATAAAAAGAATTATTCACGCTAAAATATTTTAGTATGAAAACAAAATTTTTCATAGCGTTCATGGGAATAGTCATTGCATCAATGACTGCAAAAGCGCAATTTGCCTTTGTCGAACCCTCAAAGAGGACGGTTCCTGCTTATTTGCGAACGGTGAAAGAAAATGTCACCGAACCATCATACTATAACAATATCAGCACACGGGCTATCAGGAATTTTGTTATGGACTTTCCTGAAGTGTCAAATGAGACCTGGTTTTGCACGCAAGATTTGTTTGTGGCGATGTTCACGCTGAATGATGTTAACTATCGTATAGACTATGATAGAAAAGGGAACTGGATAGAAACCTTCCGGACTTATAATGAAAAGAGTTTGCCTGATGACGTAAGACAAAGTGTTAAAGTCTCTTACTATGATTACAATATTTACCTGGTCCAGGAAATACAACAGCCATTTCATCCAAATGTTTACATCATTCACCTCGAGGGGACGAAAAGGTTGATAAATCTGCAGGTTTGTAATGGGGTTATTCATGAGTGGCAAAAATTCAAGAAATCAAAATAGTATTTAAAAATTATAGGTCTATGTAGTGTTCAGAGCAGACACCAAAACGGCCTTCTTTTCTAAGAAGGCTCATTTTTAAAAATAAAAATCGTTCACCTTAAAAACATTAAAATATGAAACACTTATTCTTCAAAATGGTTATTGCCGGCGCTTTGATCATGTTAACATTTAGCTCCTGCAAAAAAAGTGACACCTACCCGGATCTAAGTAACAGAACTACATCGCAATTGCCTGTCGTCATGAACCTGACAACCAGCCACTGGGAAGCAGAAGCTGACGGAGTTTTAGTCAACACTTTTAAGAATATTGTTCCGGCAAATGCGACCTATGTGAACGTATTCCTGGAATCAAGTGGCACGGAAATAATTGATCACCCTGTACGGTGGCAAAACGGTGCACTATGGGCTACAACGACCCAGACAGATATAAAAATACATTTTCGGGGAACCCAGGAAAGTGCGCTCAACGTGGGTATAAGAATAGTGATTGGGTGATTGCTGTACAATGACATGTTATAATGCTTGCGACGTAAGGTAAGACAGACTTACAAGCCTTCTCTTGAGAGGGCTTTTTCACGTCCATCGAAAGGCCAGTATCATCACAACTGAACCTTCGTCATGTCCTTTATTAAATTATTAATTGTTCAAAACTATTTACCATCAGCATTTATTTTGACGGGGATTCACGTTATCTTTATATACCCCGATAAACAACAATCCTGCAAACTATCTTTTGGTCCGTCAAATAAGTTTCGTTCGTCTGAAAATCGTAATTATGAAAAAACGTTTTCTTTTCGGCGTAGCAGGAGTATTTGTTATGTCGTTGGGCCTTACTACAGAAGGGCAGGATGCTGTCAATAAAATTCAGCCACTCACTACTGCTATCAATGTTAATAGAAATGACATTAACGTAAATGCGCTCAGGCATTTTGCAAGAAATTTTACTGATGCGTCGAGTGAAAGATGGTACGCTACGCCTGACCTTGTTGTCGCGTTATTCAGTCTTCGTGACATCGACTACCGCGTCGACTACAACATCAGGAATGGGAACTGGATCGAGACTTTCAGAACTTACAGTGAAGCCAATATGTCCCCGGACTTAAAACAAGCTGTCAGGAGTTCCTATCATGAGTATACTATTTTCCAGGTACAGGAGATCGAACAACCTCTTCATCCCGTGAATTATATCGTTCACCTCGAAGGAAAAGCCAGACTGATCAATCTAAGGATCTACAATGGAGAAATGGAAG
>DASYSW010000505.1:0-6922 GCA_036002905.1 Chitinophagaceae bacterium | reverse complement strand
CATCAGGTCGAGTGGTACATAGTGCAATTCTTTCGAGCTGTCTTTAAAAGTAAGTTGCAGGTCAATGGGCATAGGGATCAATCCAATGTCTTTTATCCTGACGTTCGTTTTGCCGTTTTCCTCCCATAAACTGTCGATCGCATAGTCGATCGTCTTCGTGGAATTGATCCAAAATTCTTTGTACCAGTCCAGTTTCATGTTGCTTACTCTCTCTGCTATGTTTACAAAGTCCTGCGAATTTGGATGTTTATATCGCCATAACCTGTAATATTCTAATAAAATCTTGTCCCTTACCCGTGCACCAACAATGTAACCAAGCTGCTCCATAAAAACGGCTCCCTTTGAGTAAACAGCAGAGCCATATGCAAAGTTGGTGTTGTAATGGTCGGCATGCGTAGTCAGCGGTTCTTCCTTTCCACTCCGCGCCAAATTGAAATAGCCGGCATACTCATCCTGGTAAGGAAATGTAGTCGAGGCGTTCAAAAAAGCAGTTACCCTCGCTTCGGCGTATTGAGTAAACCCTTCGTCCATCCAGGGATACATCGATTCATTTGTGCCAAGCAAACCATAATACCAACTGTGCATCCACTCATGAATAGCTGCACCGGGTCCGATGATCAACGTTGCCATCGGATATTCCATGCCGCCATCTCCTCCATGAATAAATGAATACTGCTTATATGGGTAGGTACCGAAAGTCTTTTCAATAAAAGGCAATGCTTTTTGAGCCATATCCAGCAATGCTTCCCATTGTTGTGCCGTGGCATTAGTAGGTTTATAAAAAACATGAACGGTGAGACTGTCTTTCAATTTTCGTGAAACATGGACATATTCCGGATCGGCTGCCCAAACGAAATCGTGAACGTTTGGTGCAATGAAATGCCATGTAAGTTTTGCACCTGCTGGTCTATTAACCGATGCACCCTTTGATTCATATCCATAACCAATTTGATTTGGATTTTGCAGATACCCCGTTGCGGCAAGAATATAATTCTTGTCAATAGAAATGGTGACATCAAAATCCCCCCACACTCCGTAAAACTCACGGGCCACGTACGGAGTGGGATGCCAGCCCTCGTAATCATATTCGCAGATCTTCGGATACCATTGGCTCATCGAGTAGCGGACCTTTGAAGTTGGATTATCTCTCCCGCTTCTCCTGATCTGCAACGGCACCTGCGATTCAAATTCCATTTCAAAACTGGCCCTTGATCTTGGAAGAACCGGTTTGTCCAGTTCAACCTCGAGAATTGTTTCTTCGGTGGTAAACTTTTGTGACCTTCCATTCATTTTGAGCGAAAGAATTTTTTGATAGCCATATTCTTCGGGTTTTAGATTTTGAATACGGTCGCGAACTCTTTGGTCCCAGTCCACCACGTCACTTCCATTTCTTCCCTGTCGCAAAACAATGGCACCCTGGCGACGGCTACGGTTATCCATCATGCTGTTGGGTTGGAAAGCGTTCCAGTATAAATGATAAAACACCCTTGTTAAAGTATCGGGAGAATTATTCCAGTATTCCAATTTTTGTTTCCCTGTGAAGCGATTTGTTTGCACGTTTACATCAACAGTCATTGTATATCTTACTCTCTGTTGCCAACGATCAGGCTGAGCCATACAAATAAGTATAAGGCACAAGGCACAAGAAACAAGTATCAGTTTTCTAATCATCACAAATTTTTTAAAACGTTCGAAAATACAAAGAAAGGTCCTGAGTGTGGAGAAGGAGCTACTTTTATAGAGTTTTCTTAAGATTTGAGGGGATTTTAATCAGGACTCTTCCTCAAGTTCAGAGTCCGCCAACTACGATGACGATCTCCCCTTTGGGATTTTTTTCTTTGAAGTAGTCGCAGGCTTCCTGTAAAGTTCCGCGTTTATTTTCTTCAAATACTTTGGTTAATTCGCGACTAACGCAACAAAGCCTGTCCGCTCCAAAATATTGAATAAATTCCTGCAAAGTTTTTACGAGCCTGACAGGAGATTCGTAAAAGATCATGGTGCGATCTTCAAGAGCTAACTTTTTTAACAAAGTTTGTCTCCCTTTTTTAAGTGGAAGAAATCCTTCAAAGACAAAACGATTGGAGGGAATGCCACTGTTGACGAGCGCCGGAACGAATGCGGTGGCCCCGGGAAGACATTCCACTGTTATGCCTGTTTTTATACATTCCCGTATCAGCAGAAAAGCAGGATCTGAAATACCTGGCGTGCCTGCATCGGTAACCAAAGCCATTTTTTTCCCTTCTGATAATTGCTCAATTAAATGCTTCAGCACCCCATGCTCATTATGCTGATGATAAGGGGAAAGCGGTTTCTTAATTTGATAATGATTTAACAGGTTGGAGCTGGTACGAGTGTCTTCGGCGAGAATAAGGTCGACTTCCTTCAAAGTGTCCAGGGCCCGCAAAGTAATATCCCTTAAATTGCCGATAGGCGTGGGAACTATATATAGCATAGCTGCGAGTTTTGAGCCATGAGCTTTGAGCTAGATTCTCACAGCTGACAGCTCGTAGCTTAATTCACCGATACTTCGTAATACTCCATCACAGGATTTGCCAGTAATTTTTTGCTGGCTTCTTCAGCGATTTGTTTCGCTTTTTCCTCAGAGTCGGCATCAATTTGCAGAGAAATGCTTTTCCCGATCCTTACATCTTCAACATTATTTAATCCAAGATTTTGCAAGCCATTCATGACTGCCTTTCCCTGCGGATCTAACAATTCTTTTAATGGCATCACTTTTATCTGCACCGTATACATCATGTAGCTTTATTTTTAAAGGCCAAAGATAGGATAACATAAAGTATAAAGATGACCGGAACTGCCAGCCACTTTAAACTTATGGCTGCTATAATTCCCAGCACGAGCAAAACATATCTTGGCAGGTTATTTTTTATACTGAGGTCTTTTATTTTCATACTCATTAATGGCAGATTACTGATCATAAGATAACTAAGCAGTAATATGGTTGCGTATAAAAGCCATCTGTCAATTAAAGCAAATTGAAGATTTAAAGTTTGGAAGTGGATGATCAAAGGAAACGAGGCGATAACCAGTCCTGCAGCAGGAGCAGGAACACCTTTAAAAGAAACTTGCTGTTCATCGTCTAAATTAAATTTCGCCAATCGCCAGGCAGCCGCAGCTGGAACTAAAAAAGCGGGAAGCAAAAAGGCCATCGAAACGTCGAGACCATTTTCCTCCTGCGCGTAACTGATCCGAAGCAATTGGTAAAGAATTAAACCAGGAGCTACACCGAAACTAACTACATCAGCCAATGAATCCAACTGCTTGCCCATCCCTGAAGTGGCTTTAGAAAGACGGGCAATAAAGCCATCCAAAAAATCAACGGCTCCTGCCGCAAAAATGAAAAAACAACCCCAGGTTATTTTTTCCGGGAGATTCACCTCAGTAAAACCTTCCTGTTGAAGCAACACTATACTTTCGCCGGTCTGGAGGATAAAGACTATGGCTATGCAACCGAAAATAAGATTAAGCAGTGTAAATAAATTTGGGATTTGTTTCATGAAGAAATTTATCGAATGAAGTTATTGGCACAATTGCAGACGAGCAAATATGCTTTTATCCTTTCATGAGGGACTCTATGTCTTCGACAGTTATTGGTATATGCTTCATCAGATCTTTATTTCCATTCCTCGTGATCCACACGTTATTCTCTATTCTTACTCCCATTCGCTCCTGTTCAATATAGATCCCGGGTTCCACTGTGAAAACCATTCCAGCTTTTATCGGTTCGGTCCTGGTGCCCAGGTCATGAACATCGATCCCAAGATGATGCGAAATGCCATGATACAAGTATTTCCTGTAAGCCCTGTTTTCGGGGTCTTCATTTTTTACATCTGATTTTTTCAGTAATCCAATTTTCAAAAATTGCTGCGTTGCCTCCTCGCCTACCTTGTCCGTGTAGTCCGTAATTGTAGCTCCCGGCTTTAATAAACTTTTTGCAAAGTCATGTAAATGCAGGCACGCATTGTAAACTGTTTTTTGCCGGCGCGTGAATTTTCCGTTTACGGGAACGGTCCTTGTGAGATCAGCATTGTAACCTCCATACTCGGCACCAAAATCCATCAAGATCAATTCTCCGGCTTTACATTCCTGGTCATTGCTGACATAATGCAGGGTCCTGGCCCGATCTCCGCTGGCGATGATGCTTCCATAGGCTGGCCCTGTTGCGCGCTGGCTCAAGAACGAATGCCATATCTCTGCCTCAATTTCATATTCCATCACACCTGGCTTGATGAATTTTAAAAGACGACGAAAAGTATTATCCGTTATATCAATTGCCTTCTGTAATACCTCGATTTCCAATGCTGTTTTTATTCCCCGCAACTCTTTCATGACCTTCGCCGCTCTTTCAAATTTGTGCAAAGGATAACGGGCTTTTAGTTCATCCGCATATCGATAATCTCGTGTTCGTACCGAACTCGCTTTCCTGTCGTTCTCATTCGTGTCGAGATAAATGGTATCAGCCAAATGTATCCAGGGTTGAAGTAAGCCGTCAAGAGTATCCAGCCAAACAATGCTTTTTATTCCACTTGTCTTTTGAGCCTCTTCTACCCTTAATCTTTTGCCGTCCCATTTTTCCTTTAACTCATTTGGGCGAACAAGCACTAATACTTCGCGATATTTCGGATCAGGATTACCAGGAAATAAAATCACCATCGAATCCTCCTGGACGATTCCGCTTAACCAAAATAGGTCGCTATTTTGTTTAAAAGGATATAAAGCATCCCCGTTTACAGGCACTTCATCATTGCTTACGAAAATTGCAATTGAATCAGGCTTCATCTCCCTAGTAAATCTTTCCCTGTTTTTAATAAATATTTCCTGGTTCAGCGGGAGATACTTCATATGTATTTTTTTAAAGATTAAAGATAGGAAGGCTTCATCGCACGGTCACAAAACAAATTGTAACAAACCAATTCGAGGTAGTTCTTGTCTGCTGATCGCTCAAATTTTGTTAGGGGCCCGACATCGTTCAACCATTTTTTTTTTGTGATTGAAATTTCAGTTTTTTCAACAGAAAGCAAACAATCTTCAACTCTTTTCAATGTAATGCCCATATTACAGAACCTCAGTATAGGCTAGCGAAAAAATATTTGATACCTACACACAATTACGCTAACGATTGTTCGTTTTTTATTTTACTTTTGTCCCCGGAAACACATGCTTTTTATGTCAATTGAAACTACATCTTTCCAAGCCGCCAAAATGCTGAAGAATTTGTTGAGTTCCAGGCTGCAATCGTCACAGAAAATCCATTATCAGTTAACACCCAGTGAGTTATTGGCTGAATCCCTTGAGAAAGGACAGGGCACCCTCAACGACAGCGGGGCCCTGGTTATAAACACGGGCGAATTTACGGGAAGGTCTCCTAAGGATAAATTTATAATGAGGGATGAGACTACATGGAATGCGATCAATTGGAATGAATTCAATATACCCATTGAACCAAAATACTTTGATGTCATATACAAAAAGGTAACTGGTTACCTGGATGAGCTTCCGGAACTATGGGTTCGTGATTGTTATGCCTGTGCAGATCCAAGATATCGCTTAAATATCCGGGTCATCAATGAGCAGCCATGGGGTAATTTGTTTGCATACAACATGCTCCTTCGCCCCTCCGAAAATGAAATTGAAAATTTTTCGCCGCAATGGTGTGTGATAAATGTCCCTGGATTGAAGCTCGATCCAAAAGAATGTGGCATTCGCCACTCCAATGTTTCACTGATTTCATTCAAGCATAAGTTGATCCTTATTGCAGGTAGCGGCTATACAGGTGAAATCAAAAAGGGAATTTTCACGATCCTCAATTATATTTTACCTCATGACAAAAATGTATTAAGCATGCATTGCAGTGCTAACATGGGCAAAGATGGAGACACTGCTATTTTCTTTGGGTTGAGTGGGACTGGTAAAACAACACTTAGTGCTGATCCGGGCCGGAAATTGATAGGTGATGATGAACATGGGTGGGCAGAAGAAAATATTTTCAACTTTGAGGGAGGCTGTTACGCAAAATGTATAAACCTAAGCGAAGAAAAAGAGCCGGAAATTTTTCATGCTATCCGCAATGGCGCACTGGTTGAGAACATCGTTTTCTTTCCCGGCACAAATAGGATAAATTTTGAAGACGCGTCTATCACGGAAAATACAAGAGTTTCATATCCCCTGGATTTTATCTGTAATGCCCAGGAACCTTCCATTGGGGGCTTACCGAAAAATATTTTCTTCCTGACTTGCGATGCATTTGGTGTTCTTCCGCCCATTTCAAAACTGACAGCTGGCCAGGCTATGTACCAATTTATCTCCGGTTATACTGCAAAAGTGGCCGGAACGGAGACAGGGATTACAGAGCCTAAACCTACATTCAGTGCCTGTTTCGGTGCACCATTCATGCCGCTGCATCCAGGTGTATATGCTCACATGCTTGGCGATAAAATGCAAAGGCACAAAACAAATGTCTGGCTCATCAATACCGGTTGGACGGGAGGTCCTTATGGTGTAGGACGAAGAATAAAGCTCTCTTACACGAGAGCAATGATCACTGCTGCGATAGAAAACAAATTTGACAACATAAAATTTCATACTGATCCTGTGTTTGGAGTAGCCGTGCCGAAAGAATGCCCTTGCGTACCCGCAGAGATATTGAATCCGAGGAATACCTGGGTCAATAAAGAAGCTTACGATGAAAAAGCGAAATACCTTGCAACCCTCTTTGTAAGGAATTTTGAAAAATATGCCGGCGGAGTAAAGGAAGAAGTGCTTGCCGCCGCACCAAATTTGTGATGGACGGTTTTTGACGATTGTTTGCTTTATAAACCCCGTGAGCTTTCGCGGGGTTTTTAATTTTCTTTAACCTATTGCAATGATGGTTTTAAAATAATTTGATTCAAATTGCCGTTGA
>DASYSW010000504.1:0-11287 GCA_036002905.1 Chitinophagaceae bacterium | reverse complement strand
AAGAGTCATCACGTAGATATTCAAAAAAAGCATCCAGGCTTTCCGTGTATTTCTTTTCCTTGAACAGGTTGTCTGCGTCGGTCCAGCGGTTTACTTTTTCAACGGGTTTATTGTTGTCGGAATAGCGTCCAAAAAAAATCGCGGGCTCAGCCTCCATCTTCTTTTTACGCCGTCCAAAAAATCTCTCGAACATGTGGTCCTAATTTGAAAAGAAGCAAATTAAATAAAGAATAGTGATTGGTCAATAATCACTTGTCGGTATATAATCCGGCGACTCACCAAACCCGCCTGGCGCACTCACTCGCTGCTCACCACTCACCACTCGCCATTGCCCAATCCACCCTTCCCGCGAAAGTAATTCACACTCACTCTTAATTCTTGGCTGTAAAGTAAAAATCAGTAGTTTCGCCACAAACCTTTTTTTAAGATGAAGTTTATCGTATCGGCTTCGGCTTTACTGAAACAGCTGCAACAGATCTCCGGCGTTATCAATGCAAACACCGTGCTGCCAATTTTGGAGGACTTCCTGTTTGAAGTAGAGAAGAATAAACTGACCGTTGTGGCTACCGACCTGGAAACGGTTATGCGCGTGCAGTTGGAAATTGAAGCTAAAGAAAGTGGAAAGATCTGCATTCCTGCAAAGATCCTGATGGACTCCCTTAAAAATATTTCTGATCAGCCCCTTACATTTAACATAGATAAAAATTTTGGTATTGAAATAACCAGTGATAATGGAAAGTATAAAGTGATGGGTGAGAACCCTGATAATTTTCCAAAGGAACCTTCGCCCGATGACACCACTTCGTTTAAGATGACCTCATCTTCACTGGTGACAGCTATCAACAAAACTTTATTTGCTGTAAGCAATGATGATCTTCGTCCCGCTATGACAGGTGTTTTCTTTGAGCTGGACAAAAAAGGAGTTCAGTTTGTTGCCACAGATGCTCATCGGTTGGTGCGATATAAAAGAACAGATGCAAGTAGCCCAAAGAATGATTCTTTTATTGTGCCGCGTAAGCCTTTGAACCTCCTGAAAGCGGCACTGCCTGGCAACGAAGACGAAATCACATTAAGTTATAACAGTAATCATCTTTTTGTAAAACATGGCACTACTCAAATGAGTTGCCGCCTGATCGATGCAAGATTCCCGGATTATAAAGTGGTAATCCCAACCGACAATCCATACAAGCTTACAGTCAATAAGAATGACTTCCAGGGATCGCTGCGTAGGGTAAGCGTCTTCAGCAACAAAAGCACAAACCAGGTAGCCCTGATCATAGCAGGAAGCGAACTGGAATTGAAGGCGCAGGATGTCGATTTTTCTTTTGAAGGCGATGAAAGGATGAAATGCCGGTATGATGGAGAAGATCTGACGATTGCTTTCAATGCACGTTTTTTAATTGAAATGCTAAATGCTGCCGATAGTGAAGAAGTAAAAATAGAATTATCGACTCCCACAAAAGCGGGCATCCTGAAACCGACCGAACAGGAGGATGGAGAAGATCTCTTAATGCTGGTAATGCCTCTTATGCTTAATCAATAGAATAGAACCGATTTACAGGATCTTTATGGATTAACGGAATGAAGGAGACTCCAACAAATGGAGTTTCTTTATTACAAAGAATGTTATCTTTCACTGATCAATTGATCATTTCTCACAATGAACTTTATCATAGCACAAGTTTTTACTGATTACATAGATGCTAACATCATCATGGGCCGATTGCAGGAAGAAGGAATCAATTGTTGGCTAAAAGATGAGAATACTGTAACGATTGATCCTGTACTTACCAATGCTGTCGGGGGCATAAAGCTAATGGTGCCTGAATCCCAGGCAGAAAGAACATTTGAACTTTTACGACAATTCAGAAGTGAGAAAGAGTTAATATTAAAATGCCCGCGTTGTGGCTCGCCAAATGTTCAATCGGTGACTACTCCGAGGAAAGCTTCTAATTGGATAGGAGTTATTTTTGGTTTTTTGTCTATGACCCTTGCTCTTTCGGGCGACAAAGTATATCACTGTTTTAACTGCGGATTTGAATTTGAAGAATTACCAGGCGAAAAAGTCAGCGATTAAAATTCACATTCAGGGTTTCCATGATCGCGTCATAGTTATTGAAAAAATCTCTTAAATGTCATTCTATCCGGGCCATTTTCATCCAATTAATCGTGGTTCTTTGTAACTTGTAACCATGAATCGTAGCCATGTGGGATAAAATCATAGACCATTTTTCTACACTTGAGCATCGCCCCCTTGAAAGAATGTCTTTACTGGTGGCTGGTTTGTTGATTTTCTGGATCATTGAAGGAGCTATTCCTTTGCTTCCAATGTCATACAAAAAAACAAAAGGAAGACACGCACTTGTCAACATGGGCTTTACCGTTATTCACCTGGTCATTCATACATTCCTTGCCATTTTTATCGTTATGCTCTGCGATTGGTGCAGGGCCAGTCAATTCGGTCTGGTATACTGGCTAGGCGCAAATACGCTGGGCATTGTTACCATATCATTATTGGTGTTGGATTTTTTCGGAGGCTGGCTTGTGCATATTACAGAGCACAAGATGTACCTGTTTTGGAGATTTCACATCGTTCACCATGCGGATAATAATGTGGACGTGACCACTGGTCTTCGTCACCACCCTATCGAAAGTGTCTTGCGTGGGCTATTTTTTTTCATGGGTATTTTTGTCAGCGGCTCGCCGGTGTATGCAGTCATGATCTATCAAACGGTTCTTATTTTGTCAACTGCATTTACACATGCCAATATAAGCCTGCCGCGATGGTTTGATTCCCTCCTTAGTTATGTTTTTGTTTCCCCCAATATGCACAAGGTTCATCATCATTGGCAACAACCATATACAGACAGTAATTATGGCGCCATCTTTTCCATCTGGGATCGCCTGCTGGGAACATTTAAAAAACTTGATACGAAAGCGATCCACTATGGGCTTGACCGCTACTACCCAAACGAGAAAGACGAAGACTTCCTGGCTCTCATGAAAAAACCTTTTGGCAAGTTAGATTGACTATTCATTATTAATCACTAGCGTCCTAAACATTTTTTTGCCGGAAAGACGGGAAGGCGTTAAGCGGATTTGCGTCTCTCTTATCGTCTTATCGTCTTCCCGGCTATATTAAGTCCCAAGATGGTTTTTATTTTCAAATTGACTTGAAATCGTTTGAACCATAAAAGTCCTGAAATGCTTATCAAATAATACCCCCAAAGAACTAAAAATTTCATGTTTAGGACGGCATTGATTATTAATTATTGATTATTTCAGTTCTGTCAACCCCGTTGAATGTGATTTAATAATCAATAATAAATAATCAGTAATCTTGTACTTCGATGAAGAAGGTCGCGCTAATCCCCGCACGTTACGACGCCACACGCTTTCCGGGAAAGCTTATGCAAAAGCTCGGAGGGAAATCCGTCATCCTGCAGACTTATGATGCAACCGTCGCTACAGAATTATTCGATGATGTGATCGTTGTTACAGATAGCGAGATCATTTTCAAAGAAATTACTTCTCATGGCGGCCAGGGAGTAATAAGCAAAAGGGAGCACGAAAGCGGCAGTGACAGAATTGCCGAGGCGGCCTTGGACATGGAAGTTGATATCATCGTAAACGTGCAGGGTGATACTCCTTTCATAAAAAAAGAACCGTTGCAAGAATTATTGAATCAATTTAATGATCCTTCCGTACACGTAGCTTCATTGATGCAGATACTGAAAGATCAGGAAGAGATAGATGACCCAAATTTTGTGAAAGTGGCAGTTGATCAAAATATGAATTCTCTTTTTTTTAGTCGTAGCGTCATCCCTTATCCCAGGGATAAGCAAACTCCAGTCACTTACTATGAACATATCGGAGTATACGCATTTCGGAAAAAAGCATTGATCGATTTTACGACATGGCCCGTAACGCCATTGGAAGCTGCAGAAAAAATTGAATGCCTGCGCTATCTTGAGCATGGAATTCCTCTTCGTATGGTTGTTGTTGACTACATGGGAATTGAAATTGACACGCCTCAGGATTTAGAAAAAGCAGCTAAGTTGCTATAACGATTCTCTTTTCGCGTATCAGGAGCCTATTTTTTTTGAATCACGTAGGACACCATACATCGGAGTAGTGCTCCACACAGTTGTTCTGTGTGGAGCAATTTCCTATCTTCAATAACCATCCCGACATATGGGACTATTTGCTTATGAAGAAGAACAATCTTTTTCGCTATTCCATCGTCGCAGCACTGGCCGGTTTTATTTTTGGATTTGATACTGTTGTTATCTCCGGGGCCAATGAACCAATAAAAAAATTGTGGGATACTTCTCCGTTGTTTCACGGCATTTTTATTATGTCCATGGCTTTATGGGGAACGGTTATTGGCGCACTGATCGGTGGAATACCTGCAGAAAGATTTGGAAGAAAGAAGACATTATTCTGGGTTGGAATTCTGTTTGCGGCATCAGCGGTAGGAACTGCTCTTGCACCCAGTCCGTATATTTTTTCATTCTTTCGTTTTATTGGCGGGTTGGGCATTGGGGTCTCGTCTGTTGTTGCGCCCACCTATATATCCGAAATATCAACTCCCAGCACAAGAGGAAGACTGACAGCAATGTACCAGTTTAATATTGTGTTCGGGATATTGATCGCTTTTATCTCAAATTATTTACTGCAAGGAGTGGGCGGTGAAAGCGATTGGCGATGGATGTTGGGAGTGCTTGGGATCCCTTCTATTATTTACACATTGATGGTGACAGGTGTACCTGAGAGCCCAAGGTGGTTGGTCTCGATTAAAAATGACTTGCCGGCAGCGAAAAAAGTCCTGGCACAAATTGGTGAGGAAAACCCGGACCAGGAGGTAACGGACATTATCAAAGCAAATGTTGCGATTGAAAAAGAAAAAGCTCCAACAATTTTCAGCAGCCGTTATTCAAGAGTCCTGTGGCTTGCATTCTTAGTCGCCTTCTTTAACCAGTTATCGGGAATTAATTTCATTTTGTATTATGCGCCGGAGATCCTGTCAAGAATAGGGTTAGGCGCCAAGGAATCTCTCGCCAACTCAATAGCGATCGGCGGCACCAATTTAATTTTCACTTTTGTTGGTTTGTATCTTATTGACCGGGCAGGAAGAAAAACTTTGCTGATCATCGGATCATTGGGTTATATAATCAGCCTGGCGATGGTGGCCGTTGCATTTAAAACCGAGGCGAGTTCGGGTTTCCTAATGACCTTCTTATTGATGTTCATTGCCGCACATGCAATAGGACAAGGTGCAGTGATCTGGGTATTTATTGCGGAGATTTTTCCTAACAAAGTGAGAGCCCTTGGGCAATCTTTTGGGGCAAGCACACATTGGGTGTTTGCCGCGATCATAACATTATTAACCCCGGTTTTCCTGGACAAGAAAAGCGGGATCTTTAAAGATAATCCCTGGCCCATTTTTGCATTCTTTGCCTTTATGATGATGTTGCAGCTAATTTGGGTATTGACAAAAGTTCCTGAAACAAAAGGAGCCTCGCTGGAAGAATTGGAAAGAAGATTAATAAAGTAGCTTGGCTTACTCCACGCGACGCCGCAATGAAAAATTCAAGAGCCGCAACGACTCTTTGCGCCTTCGAGAGTCTTAGCGTCTTTACGTGAAATTTTCAGAACTTGAAAAAACTAAAACTCTTATATGGAACCGCTTTGGGGCATTGATCTCGGTGGTACAAAAATCGAAGGAGCGATTTTACCTTCCCTCGATGATCCTACACCGATCATCAGGACTCGTATTGATACAGAAGCGTCAAAAGGATATGAGCATATCGTTCGTCAAATCGAAAAGCTGGTGAAGCAAATGCAAAATGAATCGGGACTCACTCCAAAAAAAATTGGTTTTGGAACTCCCGGCGTTCTTGATCCTTTTCTGCAAACAATGAAGAATTGTAACAGCACAGCATTGAACGGGCGGCCTTTAAAGAAAGACCTGGAAGATGCTTTAAAACTTCCGGTCGTGTTGGCGAATGATGCAAACTGTTTTGCGTTGGCCGAAACCCATTGGGGTATTGTGAAACAAAAATTTCCCAAATCATCTATCGTTTTTGGGATCATTATGGGTTCAGGTGTTGGAGGAGGTATTGTGATTGACGGAAAGATCTGGAATGGTTGTCATGGTATTGCGGGGGAATGGGGACACAACTATTTGGATGATTCGGGAGGCGCTTGTTATTGTGGAAAAACAGGTTGCGTCGAAACAATCATCTCAGGCCCTGCACTCCAGCGATTTTATGCAGGTATTACCGGAAATAAAATCACATTAAAAGAAATTGTTTCAAGATACAAGGAGAATACGGATGAAGTCGCAACACAAACGATTCAAAGACTTTGTCGTTTTTTTGGGAAGGCTGTTTCGGTAGTAACAAATATGCTTGACCCTGATGTGATCGTTGTCGGTGGAGGTGTTGGAAACATAGAAGTTATTTACACGGAAGGATTGAAATCTTTGAATGAATTTATTTTTAATAACAGGGTTGATGTACCAATTCTAAAACCAAGTCTTGGAGACAGCGCCGGTGTATTCGGAGCCGCTGCATTGGTTGCGTGATCGCTAATGAGTTCCTCATGCATGTTAGAGTTTACATATTACTGGTGTTTGTTTGCGCATGCAAGCCTGTCCTTGCGCAAAACAATTTATACAAGGAAAAATTCAGGCCGAGGTTTCATTTCTCGCCTGCCAAAAACTGGGCAAATGATCCGAACGGACTGGTCTACTATGACAGTGAATATCATTTGTTCTATCAGTATAATCCTTTTGGCCTTCGTCAGGGACATTTGAGTTGGGGACATTCGGTCAGCGCTGATCTTGTTCATTGGAAACACTTGCCGCTGGCCATTCCTGAAAAAGATAGTATCATGATCTTTTCAGGGAGCGCTGTAGTCGATAAAAATAATACCTCGGGGTTCGCTACAATAAGGGGACAAGTTCCGATGGTCGCTATCTATACTGCCCATGTTACTCCCGACTCACTAAAGAAGCAGGATTCCAGGGAGGAGCAGCATATTGCCTACAGTCTTGACAAAGGACGAACGTGGACAAAGTATGCAGGCAATCCTGTGCTGGATCTTCATAAAAAAGATTTCCGGGACCCGAAAGTTTTCTGGTATGATAAAGGAAAGAAATGGATCATGGTTCTTGTTCTGCCTTTCGAACACATCGTTCAGTTTTATTCGTCAAAAAACTTAAAGCAATGGGAGCATATAAGTGATTTCGGCCCAGCAGGTGATTTTGGCGACATTTGGGAATGCCCCGATCTTCTCGAGGTGCCGGTAGAAAATGAACCGGGAAAAAAGAAATGGGTACTGATCAACTCACAGCAACGACCGATGCAATATTTCGTTGGCGATTTCGATGGAACAAAATTCACCAATGAGAATCCTCCCGATAAAATTTACCGGCCTGATTATGGTCCCGATTATTACGCCGGGGTCACGTATAACTTGCTGCCCAATCAAAAGCCGGTATTGATAGCCTGGGCCAATAACTGGACTTATGCCAACGACATCCCAACTTTTCCCTGGAGGGGTGCAATGGGTTTACCAAAAAATCTGAGCCTGAAAAAGGCAAATGCTGAATGGCTATTGATCCAAAAGCCTGTTGATGCGTTAAAAAAATTAAGGACAGATCCCGTTGAATTAAAAAATATCTCTGTTGATGGAAAGAAAGGGCTTAATCTCAAAAGCCAGCAGTTTGAGATGGAGATTGTTTTTGAACCAGGGGGAAATTCAACAGCAGGTGTACACCTGGCAGTGGGCAAACAAAATGTATTCGTGATCGGTTATGATGCTTCATCCGAAAGATTGTTTGTTGACAGGAGCGGATGTGTAAATAATTCATTTAATAAAGAATTTGCATCCCTATCCAGGTATGAAACCTCTTTGACTCCTGTCGGCGGAAAAATCAAACTTCACATCTTCTTTGACAATAGCATTATTGAAGTGTTTGCAAACGATGGCATAACAGTAATGACCACGCAAATTTTTCCCGATGAAAATGATAATGGGATTGAATTATTCAGCGAACGGGGGACAACAAAATTTGAATCGGTAAAATGGTGGAAGATGAGATCGGCCTGGTAACCGAATCGTGAGACATGAAACGTGACACGTGAGACATGAAAATGCAACAATTTTGCTGAATAGAATTGTTAACGTAAAAATGAGTGACCGCGAAAAATCGGGAGCGCCTCATCAACGCTGTAAGTTTCGCCATACCTTGGCCGTAAATGACTCGAGTTCCTCGTTTCCTCTATTCATTTCACTGTTATAATCTCCGTAAGGTTCTGAATAAAATTTGATCAACAACTCTGCCTTTCGTTCTTGCAGTTTGCAATATTTTACAAGGTCTCTTCTTATTTTATCTAAATCCGATGAGAAATGATAGGAAGCTGCATCATCAAATTGTTTTGCTGCCTTTCGCCAGGTGCCCAGGCAGTGTGATCGCAGGCGTTCGATACGTTCATTCATAGTTTTTGAGCCAGGTTCATCATAGATATCAACTGCCTCCTCCTCCTTTGGAATAAAATCATCGAGCAAACTTTTCATTTTTTTTGTCTCCTCCTTATCATATAAAGAGGAAGGAGCGTCTATTTTCTGCAAAACATACAAAGACAAAATTCTGGGGGGTCCCAATGAAATTTTCATTGATGTATCAGGCGAGCTATCTATATCGGGAGTCTTAGCATTTTGAATCAGCGATTGAAATTGCTGGATAGCCAGGTTTCGCATCGAAGCATTTTTCGCCATTGAATAGAATAAGAACCCAAAAAAGACGGCACACGCGACAAGGATCGCAGCAGCAGCTTGTTTAACCACGGGGCTTGTTTTCTCCCTGATCATGTAATAGTAACCATACCCGACACCCATCCCACTTAGCAATCCGCCGACATGAGCTGAGTTGTCAACATTATCCTTCAGGCCATACAGCAAATTATAGCCAACAAAGATCCCAATGCTTGTTAAAAGGCGTGACCGTGTGTCCTTTGGAACAAGACTCGTGGTTAGCAATGCGAGAAAAACACCGTACATCCCAAAAATGGCGCCCGATGCACCTGCGCTTACCGTCGGCAAATCATGCCACCACAAACTAGTAATGCTTGCAAAAATGCCGGTGCACAAATACGCGAGAGCAAATTTTATTTTTCCAAGCATTGGTTCCAGGTAAACGCCGATCATGTAGAGTGCGTACATGTTGAATGCGATATGGACGATCCCGATATGAATAAAGGTACAGGTGATCAATCGCCACCATTCACCCGAAAAAGTAAGTGGTCCGAAATTCGCTCCCCATTTTAGTATGTCTAATGCCGATGGTGCGAACAAGTTCACTCCACTGACGATCATTGCAACAAAAACCAGCACATTTACAGCAATGATACCAATGGTTAATTGAGGTCTTCCTTTTGGCAATTCCATTATTTTGCCCACTGGTACTTCAGCGTGAACCTCATCTTTTGTCTCAACGACCGTTTTCTCTCTTAAATCGGCTATCCGTGATCTCCAGGCATCGATGTCCTCTTCTGTGCCGGAGGTGTTTACCAGTTCAAATACCAAAACAAATTGCCTTATGTTCTTTTTATTTTTACCATAGATGTCGAGCGACTCTCCATAGATTAGTTTACTGGATATCTCAAATTGATTGTCGCTGGCTTTGACAACGACGCGTTGTTCGTAGGCGTTCCAGCTGCGTGGAGTGAAAGCTGTCAATGAGTTTTCGGTGGCCGTTCGTAGATCCCATCCCAGATTTTCAAATGTCCCATAGGCGATGGAAAGGATTGAATCCCTATCCCTTCCTGTGACGGGAATGGTCTCGCTTTTCTCAGGCATGGTGGCTTGCTTTGCGGAGAAAGATAGTAATTAGGTTTTTCTAATGCAAGCTCGCGCCTGGAATGATTACAACTTAATAATGGCAAAACCATTCCTGCCGTTCCTTTCATACGGGATCGCTAACTCATTGGCGGAAATTTGCCGGGCCTGCTGGAAGACAAGATTATTTTTCATTTTCCAGTATACAACTCCTTCTTCTACTGTATTTCCTTTTTGATCGAGAACGGTTGTATTGCTGTACTGGTTGCTGTTTCTGAAAAACTCATTGTAAAGAAAAAAGAGTTTATCCTCTCTTGGCAAAAAGACATAAGAGAGATAAGAAGAAGAGATCTCTGTTATTTGCTCTTTATTGATGATCCCGCTCCAGCAACTATCGTTACGCGTCCAGGGAAAATAGAACATGCTCAGGTCTCCCCGGTCAAAAGCAGCACGACTTCCCGCAAGGTTGCTATAACGGGTGTATTCATTCCTGTTGACATCGACAGAATTGGAGAAAATGCTGTCTGCTTCACTTCGCTCGTAATTTCTTTCCTCCGGCGCGTTAAACGAAAACGGCTTGCCATATTCTTTCAATAACATAAATCCTTTGTTCGGAACTGTCATGAAGTATTCTTCATAGAGATTCTCATTCTTTGTTTTATTAGCGAGGGTATTAAACCGAAAGGAAGTATCAAAGTCGATGCGATGATCGGAAAGTAAGTAATGTGCGATCCTTACATTTTTTATTGACTCGTAGCGCAGTCGTGAAAGGATACCGGTCGACGCTTCCTGTTTGGTATTGTCAAGGGACAGTATGATCTCCTCGGGCGATGCGGATGATGACAGTTTGATCTCCTTGTAGAGAAATTTCTCATTCAACCCGTTAAAATGAAATAACAAAAAATTGTGGTTGATACCAGAGGGGACGGTCATTAACCATTCACCGGTATTTACAAGTTTGACGGCAGTATTACTAAAATGTTCCAGCGGGTAATCTACAAGGTCATACTGAACACAAGGCTGACTGATATTGGCGTTCGCATAAACAGTTTTATTCAACAATGCCCAATTCCTATCAAATAAAAATGAATGAAGCGTTGGTAAAGAATCGGCGATGGTCTCAAAACCCAACAGTAGGATTTTATTTTTATCCTCTGACCTTACCAGTAAAAAATTACTGTACTTCATCCTTGCAGGAAAATAAGCCAGCGTGTCATTTGTGGTAACAGTGCTTCCATCGGGAGCGAAACGGTTCAGGAGAACGCTGATCCTGAAGTTATCTTTCAAAAAAAGAAGCTGGTCAAAATATTCCTCACCGGGGATGAAATATTCTTTGATCACATCATTTGAAACCGTAAAAGGAATGGAAGTGACGGGGTCCATCCTGTCGTCATAAATTTCAAAATTGAAGTTTCCCTCGTCCCAAACACCGGTATATTTT
>DASYSW010000503.1:0-3027 GCA_036002905.1 Chitinophagaceae bacterium | reverse complement strand
GAAAAATGGAAAAACTTTGGCCCCGAAGACCCGATGGACTATGGATTTTTGGACGACATGTATAATAAAACATACGCAGCCGAGCAAAAGACCGGTACTATTCTGAACATCTTTGCTGTTCTAACGATCCTTGTTGCTTGTTTGGGTTTATTTGGATTGGCTACTTATACAGCAGAGCAACGTTCAAAGGAAATTGGTATTCGCAAAGTGTTAGGGGCAAGCGTGACACAAGTAACGAGCATGTTATCCAAAGAATTTTTAAAACTGGTATTGATCGCTTGCCTTATTGCATTTCCCTTATCATATTGGGCAATGCACAAATGGCTGCAGGATTTTGCCTACAGGATTAATATCAGTTGGTGGATGTTTGTTGTTGCCGGAGTTGTTGCTTTATCAATCGCATTGATAACGGTAAGCTTCCAGGCAATAAAGGCCGCGGTGGCGAACCCGGTGAAATCACTCCGAACAGAATGAGTAATGAATGATCAGTGATGAGCAGCGCCTAACTCATTACTGATTACTGATCACTCATTAAAAGAAAAAAATATGATCAGAAACTACTTCAAGATCGCCTGGCGGAATTTAATCAAGAACCGAACTTTCGCAATACTGAATATCGGGGCTCTTGGTATTAGCCTCGCAGCTTGCCTTACCATTTATTTCTGGATAAAACATGAACACAGCTACGACACTTCCGGTATGAATGCAGACCGAGTATTCAGAGTTGCGCTGAAACTAGAATTACAAAATCAACCGATAAAAGAGTTTGCTTCAACCGCACCCCCACTCATGGCCGCCCTGGTGAAAGATTTTCCTGAAATAGAAAATGCGGTACGCTTTACACCCGACAATCCTTTAATTAAAGTAAACAATGAGCGGTTTTTTACAAGCAGATTTCTTTATGCAGATTCAACCTTTTTTGAAGTGTTCGATTACCCATTGCTGCACGGAGATCCGCATACTGTTTTAAAGCAAGTTGATGCGGCAGTGATTACAGAGAGCATTGCCAAAAAATATTTCGGCGACAAAAATCCCTTGGGTCAAATGATTACCCTGAATGACACGGTGCCAGTTACCATAACCGGTGTGGCGAAGGACCTACCTCCAACCAATCATTTTTCTTTCGATATACTTGTTTCGATGCAGCTTCAGGAACGACAACTTGGTCCTGATGCGATGAAGGCGTGGTGGTTTGACAGCTTTTATACCTACCTGCTCCTTAAAACTCCTGCCGACGCTCCCGTTCTCGATAAAAAAATTGCAGGCATTATTGATAAATACAACGCTAAACAAAACAAAGAGTTTGGTTTAAAGGGAACACAGTTCCTGCAACCGCTGAAAAGCATACACCTGCATTCTGATCTTCGCGGCGAATTAAATCCCGGGGGTAGCTATAAATCGTTGCAAATTCTTGGCTGGATCGCTGCGTTCCTTTTGCTGGTTGCCTGCATTAATTATATAAATCTCACTACCGCGACATCGTTTAAAAGGGCAAAAGAGATCGGTGTCAAAAAAGTAGCAGGTGCATCTTTTTCACAACTCATGATCCAGTTTCTAACGGAATCAATCCTCATTGTTTTCATAGCAACCATTTTAGCATTGATCATTACGATTCTGTGCATGCCTTTGTTCAATAAATTGGTGGGTACAGAAGTTGATGTAAACCAAAATATTTCTTCAGTTTTTGTATCAGGTCTTTTGTTGTTTTCATTACTGCTCGGTATTGGAGCAGGGTTTTTCCCCGCATTTTACTTGTCGCATATCAAGCCATCGATCACAATCCGGAAAACTTTTATAAAACCGGGTGTTTCTTTTTCATTGAGAAAAGCCCTGGTGGTCTTTCAATTTTCCATAACCATTGTATTGATCATTGCCACGATCATTGCATTACAACAGTTACATTATATGCAAACCCGGGATCTTGGGTTTACCAAAGACCAGGTAGTGACCGTGCCCTTGAGAAATCAAGTTGAAAGTACCGCCAAAGAATTGCTCAAGAAGGAATTCACACGCGTTCCCGGTATAAGGGAAGCGTCGGCTTCTTCTTCAACCCCCGGAAATGGATTGTCCAATATTACTGTAGTTCCCGAAGGAGTACCAAAAAATCAAACGCAAACGATGGGCACACTAATAATTGATTTTGATTTTTTCAACACTTACGACCTTAAAATGGTTGCGGGCAGAAGCTTTTCAAAGGAATATGGTACGGATTCTTCGAACTTTATTCTTAACGAAGCTGCTGTAAAAGACCTGGGTTGGGGTAATGCAGAGAATGCAATCGGTAAAAGTTTTAACTGGGGCGGGGGTAAAGACGGAAAGATAATCGGCGTCGTAAAAGATTATCATTTTGCTTCGCTGCAACAAAAAGTTCAACCGATGGTGATGCACATTCTGCCAGATTGGTATTGGTATGGCACTATTTCAGTAAAAGTGCCCGCTGCCAGGACAAGAGAGACAATACAATCATTAAAAGCAGGATGGGATAGAGTGTTGCCGGGGCATCCATTTGATTATACTTTCCTGGATGAAAACTTTAACAGGCAATACAAAGCCGAACAACAGCTAAGCAGCCTGTCGGCAATTTTTTCAGTGCTTATAGTTATAATATCGTGTATGGGCTTGTTGGGTCTAACGATGGTGGCGGTTTCACAGCGGACGAAGGAAATTGGAGTCAGAAAAGTGCTGGGAGCATCGGTCTCTCATGTTGCCACACTTGTTTCAAAAGATTTTGTAAAACTGGTTTTGATCGCTGTCATCATCGCATCGCCAATAGCCTGGTGGCTGATGAACCTGTGGTTAAAAGATTTCGCTTACAGGACAAATATTAAATGGTGGGTATTTGGAATTGCAGGTTTGCTTGCCATCGGCATCGCATTGATAACTGTAAGTTTTCAGGCGATCAAAGCGGCGGCGGCGAACCCGGTGAAGTCATTGAGAACTGAATAGTAAGCTGCGAGCCGTGAGCCACGAGCTCATAGCTGATAGCTAAAAGCTTCTTATGATAAAGAATTATTTCAAAATAGCGTT